>CALLVG010000189.1 GCA_938010715.1 uncultured Saprospiraceae bacterium | reverse complement strand
TTTTCGCTACCCTGCGTTAAAAAATATTTCCGTAGCGCGGCTATGCAAAGATTTTTTGCCTTGGTTAGCAAAAAATCTGCTCTGTCAGAAATGACGATTATTTAACTTAAGCTACTTAATTAGTTCTTAACGTTAAAAATCCTCTGGGTTTTATAAATAAAAACCCAGAGGCATAACTGAATTTACGGTAAATAAGAAGTGTATTATCTATTATTCGTTCGGGTCGGTGTTGCCAATTTTTCATCACCCAACGGGGGCATGAGCATCGGCATATCTCCATCTGATACAATTACTTTTGTATTTGGCGACTTGGCCAATTCCATGAAGGCTTCTATTGACTTAAATTGGAGAACATTAGGGGTCAAACCTTCCGAGATTATTAGTTGGGCATCTCTTACACCTGCTGCTTCAATTCGCTTGCGCTCTGCTTCACTTTTCGCTTCATTTAGGACAAATTCCATACGGAGAGCTTGCTGTTCGGCTTGCAATTTCTCTTCGATGGCTGTCGCTAAATTTCGCGGCAATCGGATACTCTTGAAAAGTACTGCCTCAATTTCTATTCCTTTGTTTTCGAGTACTTTCATCATCTGATCCCTGATTGCAATCTCAATGTCAGCTCTCTGTCCAGTGTGCATGTCCTTGGCAAAATATCGAGCACTTACATCTGCAATAGCAGAACGGAATACTGGCAGGATGACATTATCTTCATAGTCCAATCCAACATCTCTTAATAATTTCGGGGCTTTTCGACCTTGAACGTTGTAGAGAATTGAGATGTCAGCAGCAATATTTAATCCTTCTTTTGATGGAAGATTAAGTGCCACTTCCAGGTTCTCCGTTTGGGTAGGTACCCTCACAACAGTTGACACAATTGGATTGTACATTTTTAATCCCTCAGTATAGGGTTTGTCAGAATATTTACCCAAAGTTCGCTTTACGCCAACTTCGCCTTCGCGCACTACTGCGCAACTTGTAAGTCCAAAAATAAGGATGGATACAATAAAATAACTCAGTGAATTTTTCATATTTATGAGTTTTAATTATTAAAATGATAGTATTACTATTAAAACGAAATACATAACCTTATGTTCAAGCTGTTTCAAAAAAAAAGACTTTTTTTTGAAAAAAAATTTCTTGTTTTTTTTTTGAAAAAAAAACCCTTTGGCAAGTAGCCAAAGGGTTTGATAAAATTCCTGCGTCCGAAACTTCTTATGATCTATTTATTAGTCTTTTATTTTAAAAATAAGTGACTATTCACAATTATAACCATTTGCTTGAAAAGCATTACCTACAGAAATATCTCAATTTTTCTGAAGCATCTTTATATCCTAAGTTACTACTCTCTGTAAAATCCAAACACGCCTTTGACGGGAATCCCATATTCAAATAAGCTATTGCTCTATTAAAATAGGCCTCTTCGTAACTTGGATCTAATTCAATTGCTTTATTATAATCTTGAAGCGCTAATTCTGTTTTTCCCATCAAGACATGAATGTTTCCTCTGTATTTGTAAAGTGATGCTATTTCATCACTGTTCTCAATAACTAAATTTATATCTTGCAATGCGCCGTCGAAATCTCCGAGCATTTTTAAAGTCAAACCTCTATTTAAATATGCTTCTATGTGATTACCTCCTTGCTCATCAATAAAGGTATTGTAATCGTCCAATGCGCCAGATTTGTCTCCCATTTGTTTCTTGACCAACGCTCTATCAAAATAGGCTTTACCCAAATCCGCTTGTATAGTCAAAGCCCTATTTAGATAATTAAGTGACAAGTCTGGTTTTTCTTGTTTCCGAGCAATCACGCTTAAATTGTACCAAGCGATCGCAAAATTTGGATCTAATTTTACTGCTTTTTGCAAATAGCGCTCCGCCTCGTTCAGCTTGTTGGTTTTCATTAAAAGCAGCCCTTTCATATCCAAGCCAATAGAGCTTTCTGGAAATTCACTGAGCAACTGCTCCGTTAATTCCATTGCTTTGGAATAGTCTTTCTTTTCCGAAAACTGAATTGCTTTTTCCAGATACTTCCATTCTTTGTCATATTTTTTTTCGAGTACATCGTTTTCAATATTCGAAAACTTGTTTGAAAATTTTTCATCCAAGTAAGAAAGATAATCATCATATCTGGCAGTGTATGATAGCTCCTTCAGATTATCAGAAGAATTGAAAGCCAATGTAGCCAATTGATTACCATCGCCGCTGTACCCCATTGCTGGAAAAGCATGCGGATTGAGCGATTGTGCTTTTTGAAAATCCATTTTTGCTTCTTGCCTCATACCAATCAATTCTCTAATGTAGCCTCTTAGTAAATATGCTTCAACATGATATGGGTCTGCAGCAATAACATTATCAACCTCATCAATAGCTTTCATAAAGTTTTGATTGAACAATTCTTCTTTGGCAAATTCAAGACTCCTTGCATCTGTCGAAGATGGATACTCTACATTTAGTGCTTGAGCAACAGGCATTTTCCTGACAGGAAGCTGCGCTTCGACTGATTGGCTGGTACTAAGAAAAATAAGAATTAAACCGAAAATGTTACAAAAAAACTTTCTCATAATTTACTTTTTTAATAGTTTTACTATCAATATTGTTCGTTACTATAACGAATTCATTGTTTTATTTGTTCAGAAGGCAAGAGATATATTACAAACTTGTTTTTTCACTATACAATTTGAGTTAGCATGTCGGTAGGAATTTCCATAAAATTAAACAGCGGTCTTTATATCAGAGATCCACAAGCCACCAAGTTGGGTAAATCTATTATTAAAAACAGTATCCTCCTTTTTGAAGAAATAGGATTTGAAGCTTTTACCTTTAAAAAGTTAGCTACCAAAATAAAAACTGGTGAAGCCTCGATTTATAGATATTTTGAAAACAAGCATTACTTGTTCTTATATCTCGTTTCTTGGTATTGGGAGTGGGTGAGTTTCCTGATTGATTACAACACAAAAAATATCGTTGACCCAAAGCGAAAGTTAAAAATCATCATTAATAATTTCGTTTTTGCTTCCAAGGACAACCCTTCTATTGATTATGTTAACGAAAGCATACTTCATAAAATCATAATTTCGGAAGGAACAAAAGCCTATCATATAAAGGATATTGATGAAGAAAATCAAGAGGGCTTTTTTCTAAATTACAAGCAGATGGTCGCAAAAGTGGCTGAAGTCATTTCGGAAGTAAACCCTCAATTTGAATACCCACGTGCACTCGCTAGCAATCTTTTTGAAATGGCAAATAACCATATCTACTTTGCCAAACACCTGCCTCGCCTCACGGATGTGAAAGTAAAGGGAGAGGATTACTCAGAAGTAGAAAAAATGTTGGAAATTTTTGCTGAAAAGTTATTGGCGAAATAACTATCGCTCAGGTTCATTTTCGAAACTTTATTCTTTCACCTTTAGTTAGTATTACTCAAAAACTAATTGATTGGCTGCAAGCAGCAAATTTCATCATGAATTCTTAAACAATTTCTACGGAATGCGAAATGAGTAAATCAAACAGCCAGATCTTCTTTTACGATTTCCACTTTTTCCTTGTGTTTTTTGGAAAGCAGAGCAAAACCAAAAGTGAGTACCCCTACCCTTCCCACAAACATTAATAAAATAAGCAAAATTTTGCTTCCACTAGAAAGTATAGACGTAATACCAGTTGATAACCCAACAGTTCCGAGTGCAGAAGCAGCCTCAAATTGGAGTTTATCAAAATCTATTTCTGGTTCAAAAATAGAGAGAAAAAAGATTGCTATAAAAAAAATAGAAGTGTACATCATAAAAGTAGAAGTCGCTACAAATAGCCGCTCATAAGGTACTTGCCTTCCCAGAAAAGTTACTGTTCGCTCTCCTCTTAATCTACTTTTTAGAATGGAAAGTAAAGCAGTGAGCGTGGTGATCTTGATACCGCCTGCTGTACCAGAGGGAGAAGCTCCGATATACATTATAAAAATAAGAAATATCGTTATCGGTCTCGAAACTTCCGTGATAGAAATGGTATTAAAGCCAACCGTTGTCATGGCTGACATGGTTTGAAAAAATGCGAGATTCCATTGCTGATTGGAGGTTGGCTCCAAGGCATAGATCATAATTGTTCCTAAACCTAAGAGGAATATGAATCCGTAAAAGATGATTTTAGTTGTAAAGGAAAGTTTATCTGTTTTGCTGGTGAGGCGGTACCATAAATCTGTTACTACTATGAATCCTAAAGAACCACAGATGGCTAATACAGAAACAGTGGTGTTTATTATCGGATTTTCGGCATAAGCCTCAAAACTATCGGAAAACAAAGAAATACCTGCGGTGCAAAATGAACTCACGCTATGAAAAACACTAAACCAAAGTGCTTCAAAAAATCCAAAATCATGTTTAAAAACTTGAAAGAAAGCAATAGTTCCGAGTACCTCCATTATGATAGTGAAAAAGACTACACTCTTTAGAAAATCTTGGATTCGTATGGTATTGGGCATGGTAAACTCTGCGCCAATCACCCGCCTATGCCAAGACGAAATCTGTCGAGTGGTAAAAAGAAGAAAATAGGTCGTCAATGTCATATACCCTACGCCTCCAATTTGGAATAGACACATCAAAATAAATTCTCCAAAAAAATTGTACGTCTCAGCAATATTAATCGTAGCCAAACCTGTGGTTGAAATTGCCGAAACAGCAATAAACAAATGGTCTATTATCGCAGCTGGTTGCTCATGAAAAATCGGAAGCAACAACAGTAAGAATCCTGTAATAGAATACAAAAAGAAGCCCCACACAAGGTTTAGTTGAGGTGAGCTTTTATGTTGAATACGATCATACCAATTATAAAAAGAGGAAATTCGCAATTTTAAAAATCTAAGTTGATCCATTAGTTGTTTTGTAAGGCACCTAAAAAGCTTGACTTCTTTTTTTGTTCAAAATATTATCTGAACCTTTGCGGTAACGTAACCGTTTAATATCAAATTTTAAATATGAAAATCAACTTAATAGCACTCTTTGGATTCTTATTGATTTTATCTGCTTGTACCAGACAGGATCCTAATCTCAATGAGAAAGGTGAGGATATTTTAGAAGCAAAAGAAACTTACTTTCCTGATGCTAAACTATCGCACCATGACACGGTGTATGTGCCTATTTACTCTGATATCTATCATAAATCTATCTATGAAAAATTTCTTTTGACTGCCACTTTGAGTATTCGAAATACTAGTTTATCTGATTCTATCTTTATAAATGACGTGGTCTATTATGACACGGACGGCAAGAAGGTTCGCAACTATCTTTCTGGTAAGCAATTGTTGCTGCACCCTATGCAAAGTATCGAATATGTCATCGAAGAAGATGATGACGTGGGCGGTTCAGGAGCAAATTTCATTATCAATTGGGGAGCCACCACGAGCAAGGTCAAACCTATTTTTCAAGGTGTTATGATCTCGACACATGGGCAGCAAGGAATTTCTTTTATTACCCAAGGTTTGTCTATCAAGTAGCGCAAAAAGAATAAAGTCTAATAGACTTTATTCTTTTTTAAAGGGAAGTAATAGCATTTCTAAGTTTTTTCAATCGAGGGACATAATAGTCATCCAAAGCCTCAAAGCGTTCGATGAATCGCTTTCTTGCACTATTTTTAAATGCGCCAGCAAATTGTAGATCAGACATATTTTCGTCTTCGGTTTTATCTGGATCATAACCAGCCACACGTGAAGTTTTCAACGCTTCAAAAATGATTTTTTTGAGTTGGGGTTGCTCTATAAAAAGTGCTTGAATAACAGCATCTTCTTTTTGCCGAAACTCATCTCTGAGCTGTTTTTCCAGTTTTTGTAGTTCTATTTTCTTTTTCTCAGTGGCAGCTTTTTTGGCTCGCGTTTCTTGAATCTTTACAGCGTTACTTGATTTGATCTGTAGTAGTTCCTCCTGCTGAACCATCTTTGAGAGATACCCTCCGACGTTTTCAATTTTTTTACCATTCTTGATTTGTTCCAAAGTATATTTGATTCCTCTTCTGACTTGGGACTCAGGGTACTTTTTCAGCCAATTACGAACCGTTCCGAGGCTTACCCATTCTTTTACTTCATTATGGATTTCATCAAGCAACTGATCGTGATTGACCTCATTAGCAACGGTTCTTTTTGAGGTAATTGGGATCTCAGGGTCATTGTCAATAATGTAAAATAAAATTTCATGTACTGCCCTGCCCCGCTTTATGGGATCATATTCAAAACGAATATCTGTGTGTTTTGCCAAATCTTTTTTTGCTTTTTCGAGCACTCGCTGTCTGAAGTTTCCATATTTTGGATAGTTGTCCTTGAACTTCTTCTTACCATTCATATCAATCTCCTCAATTACACCTATAATTTCTTTCAATTCCTCAACCGTAAATTTTCGTTTTCCAATTTTCTGATACTGTTTTAAAAGTTCATATATACGTATCGAATAAGAACTCGGTAGTTTTAAAATGTTATTTACATCATAGGTCGTAAAATGAGATTGCAACGAAAGAATAAATGGCTTCATGCCTGGATGAAAAGAGACATCTATAAATTTTGCATCTTCAACACTTTTGTTGGGTTTGATTAAGTTTTCGACTCCGACAACGATGGGGGTATTCAATTCTTTCAATCCTTCATCTGTATTTCTAACTACTTTTACAATTTTGCTCATGAGCTTCATCGCTCCGTTCCGAAGCCGATCGTAAGCATCATTATTATTTTCCAAATTAAATTCTTTGATGACATCTCGAAGATAAATTCGATAGTTTTTGAAATCCTTATCGTCTCTCCGCACCATGGTGAGCATTTTGGTAAAAACACGCGTTTCCCAAATATCGAATTTATAGCGCGCCTCTACCAACTCATTCGATTTACGAATGAGTTTGATTACGTTTTTTTCTCCCTTCTTTTTTGTTTGCATCCTCAATCTGTTATAGTTATTTTGCGGAATCGGCTCTAAATTCTATGAAGTTGTTTAAGCCGTGCTACTATAAGTAGTCTGACAGAATTAGCTTAGAAAAACTTTTTGAGGTGTTTTTTCGTCAATCAAGGCATTTTTTCTTTACATATCCGTTGATACGGAACTAAAAAATTACGAAGAGTGGCGGAAAAAGAGCCGAAAAGTTATTAAGCTAATTCTGTTAGACTACTTATATATCCTCAAACTGTTATAGTTACAGCCAAAAAAAACATTCAAGCTGATTAAGGAACTTGTAAAAAATAAATTGTAACAAAGTTGAATAGTTATTTTTTACACGCTCCTTAAACTATAACAGGTTGAGGAGACAATATTAGTAAAAATATTCCTCGATACGTTATATTTCATCCTCGATATGTTATAATTTATCCTCGATTTGTTATACTGCTTCCTCGATTTGTTATACTTTTCGTCGTAACTTACTGTAAATCAATAAGTTATGCGCACTGAAAAGATCTAAAAGAATATTAAAAGATCAACAACAGAAGAGGATACATCCTCAATTTGTTATAAATTAAAGATATGGGAGTTAAAAACCTTTGTTATTTATTGTGTTGATGTTCTACTTAATTACTTATTAAAATAAAAAATCTCAAATACTAAGAATATCCGATTTCCTCAATTTGTTATGGTTTGTCCTCAATTCGTTACATTTAAATAGATAATTTATACTAATCACCGCAGATTGTTATACTAAATAGCCATTCACACCTCAATTCGTTATACTTAACGACTACCCTATTCCAAATCCAAATCATTTTTAACCAAACTAACCAAATACTTTTTGAGGCTAATACCTTCTTGTGCGGCTTTCACTTTTATTGCTTTGTGAACATAAGCGGGCAGATCAATAGTTGTTCGTATTAATTTTTTCTCTACCTTTTTTGAAGTTTCGATTGGAATCTGATTCTGATTTTTTCTCTGACTGACTTCTGTTTCGGATTTTGGCGGTTTTGTATTTTGAGTTTTTTTAGGCTTGCTCTTTGGTGTTGTTATTTTTTTGACAATTTCTGTTGCCTCTTCTGCCGTCGGCACTATTTTCTTTTTAATTTTTCGCCCCCGAAGCAAGTCCCCTGCCAAATCATCTTTTTTACCCATTTATATTCAATTTAAGTGTAATATTTAAATATTGCAGTAATGCAGTAAATATTTATTTAAATAATGACTGCATTACTGTTTATAAACCTTCCCCTATCTTCAGAATTTCATTAGCAAGGGCAATAATTTCTTTTTTTGCTTTTCGATCTTCATACTCATAAACACCCATTCCTCTTACGTTGGCTTCGCCATAAGCAGTTCGCTTATTTAGAACCGATTTAAGCCGTTTTACTTCAAACTCCTCCTCCAACTGTTCGATAATACTCAAAGAAGCTCTGTGGAGGTTTAAATTAGGCTCAAATTGATTGATTAAGATGTATGCCGGAAGTCCTCCTTCTTTTTCTTCTCGGATAGTACTGTACTTATCGAGTAACTTTTCTGTTACCCAAATATCACTTCCTCCACGTGGCGTAAGCGGAATGAGTAGCAAATGGCTCAAATACATTGCTTTTACGGCGATGGGGGATAGGGAAGGTGGACAATCGATGATGATGATATCGTAATTTTTATACTGCTCTTTGACATTGCCGACCAATGCTTTGTGGTCTGTCATACCAATAGATTGAACTGGTGGTTCAATTCCTTTTTCAAATCTGACACCTGTCCAAGAAACAGTGGCTTGTGTTTCATCTGCATCGACAATACAAGTCTTGTACCCACTTTTGGCAAAACAAATGGCGAGGTTTTGAGCAATGGTACTTTTACCAACTCCCCCTTTGTAACTAATTGAAGCTATGATCATTTTCTATAGTAGTTTATTTATTTACTGCAATGAATATTTACTGCATTACTGCAATATTTATTCTTCGTTTTTTTGAATTTCTTTATTAAATCCATTTCAACTCTGGTGCAATATTAATAGAATTATTTATTTACGGCAATAATTATTTAAATAATTACTGCATTACTGCATTATTCAATAATACATTAAACTTTATTTAAATGCGATTTAAGCCACTTTTAATACGGTGACTTGTTAGTTACTGTTTTTTGTAAAAAAAGAGTAGAGCCGCTTTTAAATCCGCTTACAGGGTGTCTTATAGATGATTCTATTCTGTAAAAATCAAGAATGGAAGTGATATTTATTGTTTTTAAAGGTAATTTTAAATATTTACTGCAATATTTATTTACTGCAATAAATAAAATTTTAAAATTTGATTCGTTTTTTAAACAGGGTAGGGTAGTGGTCATAGAAGTATTGCGCTTCATTTTGTAGGTTTGCAGTAAATCAATTTTTTGACCTTCAGAGATGAAGTTTTGAGTTTAATGATAACATAGAAGGAGGATATTTTGGTTCTATGAAAATTGCCAAACGATATCGGGAGGGTAGGGTAGGAGTGATCTGAAAATTGTATTTTTCTAAAAAAAGAGAAAATTATGTCTAAAAAGAAATTAAAAATTGAAAATAGAGAAGTGACTGTTGAGCGTTCGCAGGGAATGGAATGGTTCAATCTCAATGAATTGGCAAAACAGTTTGGAAAAAATAATCCTACAGAATCGATACGATCTTGGATGAAAAAAACAGACACCTTAAATTATCTGGATGCCTACGAGCAGATCTACAATCCAGATTTTAATGCGGATGAGATGACTAAATTTATCAGGCAAGCAATTAAAAACAATACCAAGGTTAGTACAGAACAATATGTAAAATCAACCAACGCCAAGTTTTTGAGAACCAGCCGAGGTCGCAATGGAGGTACCTTCGCAAATTTTGATGTGGCTACCCATTTTATGATGTGGCTTAGTAGTGTTTTTCAAATTTGGTTTGTGAGAGATTACCGTAGAATGAAAGAGGCAGAGTACGAACAGGAATTACGATTGGAAAAATTTTATGCTCAAAAAAATGTGGACAATCTCATGGAATCTCTTCGGAATGAGCAAGATCGATTAGAAATACTTCAAAAAAAAGCCAAAGAAATTGATCGAAAGGAATAACCTATAGTATTACTCAAAAAACAACTTCCTTTTTTCGATACAAAAAATTAGCTCGAACACCTTCAGCGTAAAGATTTAGATAAGTGTACCATTTGGTACACTTTAGGAATGGTTCAAAAATAGAACTGTCCGCGGCGGCGGATGCTTAGATTTTTTGCCTCGATTAGCAAAAAAGTAAGCATTTGTTGCGCTACAAACTATTTCACAATGAAGTCTATTGGCACTTCTAAAAAATAGGAATTTTGAATAGGGTGGGGGAGTATCAGGGAATAATAATGTGCAAATAGCTAAATGTGTCTGAGTCTGTTGCGTTTTACGTGCAATTTTAAAACCACTGGCAAGGCACTAATTATTTTAAAAATTCTAACACTTATTTAACATAATATGAATTATGATTTTAAAAAAATAAAATATTACAACAATAAAAAATCAAGCATTGTTCGATTAGATAATCGCTAAATGGCTATACGGTTCATCGTTTAGAAAAACCGTATAACCATTCAACCATTCAACCGTGCTCACCCCTATCTCAATTGAAACTGAGCAGAGCCAATCAAACCAAAATCAGTGTAAATATTCGCTTGGTAAAAACCAGGATTTAAGCGGCTCTCGATAGGCTGCTTAAACTGAATACGCACATCATTTGCCAAATCAACTGTTTTGCTTTGTTGGGCAGTAATGACAGTTGCCAATCCACCTTCGATACTTGGATCAATCACCACCGTTTGTGGATAATTGACGACCATCGGATCTCCTTTTGCA
>CALLVG010000188.1 GCA_938010715.1 uncultured Saprospiraceae bacterium | reverse complement strand
ATACATCTGGCACTATCTCGAACAAGAAGTAAACATAGGATTCACCGCCCTCGATTTATCACAATTGGAACGTGGAAAATTCACAAAACACAATACCCTCATTTTGCCAGAAGGCAACTATAAACTCTCCAATGATTTATTGAAAAAAATAAACACTTGGGTATCTGGTGGCGGTAAATTAATTGCACTCGGAAACGCCAATTCCAAACTCGCAGATCAAGATGGTTTTAGTTTGAAAAAACCAGAAAGCGGTCATAGCACATCAAAGCAAACACCATATGCACGCAGCGAACGTTCCCACATTTCGAAAGGAACACCTGGTGCGATTATGAAATTAAAAATGGATGCAACACATCCACTTTCTTTCGGCTTGACCGACACTTATTATTCTTTAAAAACCAATAATTTCAAATATCCAAAATTGGAAAAAGGATGGAATGTCGGAACGATTGACAATCAAGCAACGCACCTCGGTTTTATTGGCCATGAGTTACTCGACGACCTTCCAAACACCATGACTTTTGGGGTACAAGAAAAAGGAGGTGGTAAGATCGTTTATATGATTGACGATCCACTTTTTAGAGGGTTTTGGTATAATGGGAAGTTATTATTTTCGAATGCTTTGTTTTTGTAGTAGCTGCCAAATTTATTTGGCTCTATGTGGAATGACGTGGGTGAACCAATTTTCAATGAGTTAATTTAGCGAGCCTCAGTGAGGCGTTTCTATTTATAGAAAGATTAATACGGATCTAATTCCTCTAAGCACCAGCGGTGCGATCATATGATCGCACCGCTGGTGCTTTGGAGCCATTTAAAAATTTTTGTTGCTAAAAATATTATCGCCTCTCTGAGGCTTGATTGAATGCACCCACTCAATTCAACATTGAACCAAATTTATTTGGCTGAAAACCATGAGTTATTCAGAATTTTAGCCAAAAGCCACGTAGTGGCGACTCCGTTTGTAGGAAAACAATAAAAATACCCGATTTAGGAGCGTAGCTCCGGCACCGTTAAATTTTAACAACCGGTGACGCCTCGCCGCGGCGGGGCTTAAAATCATTGGTCTATTCACATTTTCTACAAACGGTTTCAGGGCTAACGCCCTTTATATTTTAAAATTTGGACGATTCAAGTCTTTTGTCTAAATCAAAATCAATGATTTCCCTCATCATCCATATCGTCACAATGATAATGATGATGGTGTTTGCCCATTGCAGGTTGCGTTTTTCCACCCTTCTTTTTGGCAGCTAACATCTTTTGAATGAGGCGATTTCGCTCTGCAGCAATTTCTTTTTGCATTTGCTCATCTTCCGTTCTATCAAAGAATTTTATACCGTCCACATAAGTCTGTTCTGCTTTCGCATAAATAGAAAGTGGGTGGTCTGACCAAAGCACAACGTCCGCATCTTTACCCGTTTTTAAACTACCCATTCTATTGTCCAAATGAAGGAGTTTTGCAGGATTGAGTGTTACCATTTTCCATGCAGCCTCTTCGCTAACTGCGCCGTATTTTACAGCTTTGGCGGCTTCTTGATTGAGGCGACGTGCCATCTCTGCATCATCTGAATTGAGAGCCACGACGACGCCTTGTTCATGCATGATAGCAGCGTTGTAAGGAATCGCATCTTTCACCTCAAATTTGTACGCCCACCAATCGGAGAAGGTGCTACCACCTGCGCCGTGCTTCGCCATTTTATCAGCAACTTTATAGCCTTCCAAAATGTGTGTAAACGTATTGAGTGTAAAATCAAATTGCTCTGCGACTTTCATCAACATATTGATTTCACTTTGCACATAACTATGGCAAGTGATGAATCTTTTCTTGTCTAAAATTTCTTGCAAAGTTTCCATTTCCAAATCCTTACGAACGAGTTTACCAGCCGCTTTTGCTTTTTTATAATCTCTCGCTCGCGTAAAATGATCTACAAAAACTTGCTCAACGCCCATTCGCGTTTGTGGAAAACGAACGGTATTATTATCACCCCAATTCGATTGTTTTACATTTTCACCCAAAGCGAATTTGATGAAACCATCAGCCCCTTGAATCTTCATTGCTTCCGGTTCAAAACCCCATCTGAATTTTATAATCGACGACTGCCCACCGATTGGATTGGCAGACCCATGCAACTGTTGTGCTGCGGTCACGCCACCTGCCAATTGACGATAAAGATTCACATCTTCAGAATTGACCACATCGGCGATACTGACTTCCGCAGAACTCGCTTGCGAGCCCTCATTAACCCCTCTCGAAATCGCGATGTGCGTGTGTTCGTCAATAATTCCAGCCGTAATATGTTTTCCAGTTGCATCAATAACCGTTGCGCCACCTGCTTTCAAACCTTTCCCAACGCCGCGTATTTTTCCGTTTTGAATGAGGACATCTGCATTTTCCAAAATGCCATCTTTTTCATTGGTCCAAACGGTTGCGTTTTGAAAAAGAACCGATTGTTGTTCCGGTTTTTCTTTCCAACCATAAGGCGTAAATGGATAAGTAACATCGCCATACTGAGGCGCATCGGGTGCTGGTTTTTTCTTTTCTTTTTTCTCTTTCGAAGGAAGGTCGTCTTTGCGATTGGCTGACCAAGTGACCCAACTTCCATCACTCCAATTTCCTTCTCCAGTCATGTTGTTTTCTTGAGCAGTTCCGCTCAATCTTACTTTTTTTCCAGCGTTGGTAGAGTCAGCAAAAACCAGCGAAACGATATTGTTTTTATTAGAATATTTTACATCCAATTTTACCGAATCAGAAACTTGAATATGTGCTTTCGCTTTTTCATCAACATGTAATTCGTATGCACGTTTTCCAACTCGTAAATTATAAATACCCGTCGTCTCTTCCTCCGTCATTTGGCTGATAATGAATGGTTTTCCATTCACCCAGTTATGATGAATTTTTGTTTTTTCTTCGAAAATATTTCCATCTGCAATAATAAAATTGGCGACCGCTCCTGTTTGAAGGGTTCCAACTTTTCCTCCTGCATTTATCATTTTGGCAGGGGTGGAAGTGATGGCTTTGAGGGCAGCTTCTTCCGATAGACCACCTTCGATTGCTTTTCTAATATTTTTCAAAAAGTCCGCTTTCTTTTTTAAACCATCAGCGGTGAAAGCAAATTCAATTCCTTGTTTTGCGAGTCTTGCGGCATTAGTTGGCGCGAGCTCCCAATGCTTCATATCCGTCAAGCTCACGTTGTGCGCATCAAATGGATTTTCAACATCAAACGCCTCTGGAAAATTGAGTGGAAGGATAAACGAAGCGCCTGTTTTTTTCAAAGCATCTATACGTTGATATTCATCACCGCCGCCTTTCAGAATATATTTTTTGCCAAATTGATTTGCAATTTTGGTCGCACGTAAACATTCTAATTTATCACTAACCGAAAAGATTTGAGGAAGTGACTGCACCGTATTCCATGCTTCGAGCGAGAGGTTGGTTTCTTCCTTCTTTCCACCTTTTTGATACCAATCAGAATCAAAATAGGTTTGGCGCAACAAGGCCATGATACCCATCAATGAACGTGGATAAGTTTGTGTAGATTTTCCTCTTTGAAAAGACAAAACATGCCCTGCTTCTTTTTCCAAAATCATCAAATGTGGTCGCTCTTCGCCCAATGCAACAAGCGTTGCCGTTCCGCGCGAGATGCCATCAGGGCGATGCGCCAAAACTGCTCCAAAACCATTTTTGCGTAAAGCCTCAGCAGTTTTTGTATCAACTTTGAAATGCTCGTGTGCTTTGAATTCGGTTTTCAATGCCTCGTTCCAAGCGTACGCCCCTTCTTTATTGGAAAGCATTTGCGGACGTCGGTCTTTTGACTCACGAATTGCTTTTGGCTCCGGCATTCCGTAATCACTGAAAATATCGACAAAAGATGGATAAATTGTTTTGCCTTTCGCATCAATCACCACGGCATCAGCAGGCGCCGAACCCGTTCCTACCGAAACGACTTTTCCATTTTTAATAATCAAAGTTGCGTTCTCAACTTTCTGATTATGATTTTTGAAAATAGTCGCATTGACAAAGGCATAATGTCCTTCTCGATGATCGGAGACACCATTGTATGGGAAGGTTTGCTGTGCAAAAATCGCAACAGTTAAAAGTAAACTGATAGTGAAAAGTATAAGTCGCTTCATGGTAATTGTTTATTAAAACTTTCCACAAATATGCAAAACCAAATTAACTATAAGAATTCATGTCTTTTTTCAATAGTAAAACAATCGCCATACAAGTGATTTCTTAGAGAACAACTATTAGGTTTTGTAAAAGGTGTGTATTAAATTTAGCCACGGATTATCACGGATTTCACGGATTATCGCTTGTACCACAATCCGTGAAGTCTGCGTAAATCCGTGGCTAACTTAATCTTTTTCTGCCACGGATTATCACGGATTTCACGGATTATCACTTGTACTACAATCCGTGAAGTCTGCGTAAATTCGTGGCTAACTTATTTTTTTTAGCCACGGATTATCACGGATTTCACAGATTATTACTTGTACCACAATCCGTGTAATCTGTGCAAATCCGTGGCTAAAACTTAAAACACACTGATATGAGCAAACTTAAATATGGTGATAAAAGTTATCCAATCATTGGGGCATGCATGGAGGTTCATAGCATTTTAGGGCCGGGTCTATTAGAAATTGTTTATAAAGATGCTTTGGAATATGAATTTCAAAAAAGAGGAATTCCTTATGAAAGAGAAAAAAAGTATGAGGTAGCTTATAAAGAAATAATTCTTCCGCATTATTACTTTGCAGATTTTGTAGTTTTTGGTGATGTGATTCTTGAAATAAAAGCTGTCAGTGGAATCGCCGAAGAGTTTACAAAACAAACGCTCAATTATATGGCACTTGCAAAAAGTCCGCTTGGAATAATTGCTAACTTTGGCGCAATGAGTCTGCAACACAAAAGGCTCTTAAACAAAGCGTTGATTTGAGGATTTTAAATTTCTGCCACAGATTAACACTTGTACCACAATCCGTGTAATCTGCGTAAATCCGTGGCTAACTTATTTTTTTTGCCACGGATTATCACGGATTCCACAGATTATCGTTTTTACTACAATCCGTGAAATCTGCATAAATCCGTGGCTAAACTTAAACACATGACCTACGACTACATCATCATCGGAGCAGGAAGCGCGGGCTGCGTTTTAGCCAATCGCCTTTCGGAAAATTCAGAAAATTCAGTCTTGCTTTTGGAAGCAGGTGGACGTGATTGGAAACCAGAAATTCATATCCCCGGTGCTTATGTAAAATTGCATAAAACCGCTGTAGATTGGGGTTATTGGTCAGAGCCTCAAGAAAAATTATTGGGTCGTAAAATGTATTTGCCACGTGGAAAAACATTGGGAGGCAGTAGTTCTACCAATGCGATGGCTTATGTCCGAGGCAACAAAGAAGACTACAACGATTGGGCAGCAGAAGGAAACAGAGGATGGTCGTTTGACGAAGTACTCCCCTATTTCAAAAAGTCAGAAAACAACGAAGATTTCAATGATAAATATCACAGTCAATCAGGTGAATTGAATGTCGCTTTCGCGAAAAAATTTAAAACACCTTTTGCCAATGCATTCATCGATGCTTGCGTCGAAAAAGGCTTTGATAGAAATCCAGATTATAACGGAGTACAACAAAAAGGAGCAGGTCTTTTTCAATTCAATATAAAAAACGGAAGTAGAAATAGTGCGGCAATTGCCTTCTTGCGACCAGCAATGAAACGTAAAAATCTAAAAGTCATCACTCATGCTTTTACAAAAAGGGTTATCGTGAAAAATGACAAAGCAATTGGGGTTGAGGTTGGAAAAAGCCCTCGACATTCCACTATTTTCAAAGCGAATAAGGAAGTCATTTTATCGGCAGGTTCTTTTGGTTCTCCACAAATTCTGATGCTTTCTGGGATTGGAGACAAAGAAGAGCTTTCGCAAAATGGAATTAAATGTGTCAAAGATTTACGAGGTGTGGGTAAAAATTTACAAGACCACTTATTCTATAATATCAGTGCGCTTTCCAAACAAAAAGAAGGACAAAACCATCACATACCACTCATGAATCAAGGGATTGATTTAATGAAATGGCTCTTTACCAAAAACGGCGTTTTGACCGCAAGTCCATTGGAATCAGTTGCTTTTGGGAGTACTTCGGCAAGTCCTGAACGAGTTGATTTTCAATTTCACTTTACTGCTTTTCATGTTGGAACAGGTTATGACGTTGATTTTTATGACGTTAATACATTCCCAACTAAAGAAGATGGGTTTACGATTTTGTCAACACTTTTAAAACCTCAAAGTAGAGGCTACTTGAAATTAAAAAGCAAAAATCCTTTTGAGCACCCAACCATTCAACCAAACTTTTTGGAATCAGAAGCGGACAAAAAAGTCTTGATAGAAAGTGGAAAATTGGCCATCGAAGTTTTAAAAGCAACTGCATTTGACAACTACCGAAAAGAAATTATCGCACCTCCAGATTATGGTAGTGACGAATCTATTTTCAATCATATTCAAAAGGTTGTAGAAACGGTTTACCACCCAGTCGGCACTTGCAAAATGGGCAATGATGAGATGGCAGTCGTAGATGATAGTTTACGTGTCAAAGGTATTGAGGGTCTGAGAGTCATTGATGCGTCGATTATGCCTACCATCACTTCGGGCAATACCAATGCGCCTGTCAATATGATAGCGGAGAAGGGCGCAGATTTGATTTTAGGTAAAAATTAATTCGTTTCCTAATCATAACTTCTTAGTCAATCTACTCTATTCTGCTTATTTTTGATAATTTTGGAAAAATAAAATCATATAATATGGAATCATTTTTAGCTTTCTTTGAAAACCTCTCCAGCGGTCAAAAATTGGGTTGGATTTTCGTTTGCCTATTCGTAAGTTGGTTATTTGAAGCTGGGCTTCCACTCTTTCAATTGAATTATAAAAAATGGCGTCACGCAGGTAGAAATTTAATTTTCCTCGGAACTTCTGTACTTATCAATTTACTTTTTGGTGTAGCAACTGTTGGTATTTTTCTTTGGTTAGGCACTTCCAATTTTGGATTTCTAAATATGATTGATTTACCAGTTTGGGCTGAATTATTAATTGCCGTGATGTGGCTCGATTTCACAGCTCAATACATCGCTCACGTCATGCTCCATAAATTTAGTTGGATGTGGAAATTCCACATGGTGCATCACAGTGACACCCATGTGGATGCGACAACTGGAACACGCCATCATCCTGGCGATTATTTCATAAGAGAAATTTATGCTTTAGTTGCAATTATTTTAAGTGGAATGCCTGTAGCTTTTTATCTCGTTTATCGCGTTGCGAGTATCTTCTTCACTTACTTTTCTCACGCTAATGTTTATATGCCAGAGTCAATTGATAAAGTTATTAGTTGGGTTTTTATCACTCCAAACATGCATAAGTTTCATCACCACTTCGAGCGCCCGTGGACTGATTCTAATTTTGGAAATATCTTTTCGTTTTGGGATCGAGCTTTCGGAACGCTCGTTTATGACGATCCTCGAAAAGTAAAATATGGGTTGGATGTTTTGGAAGACGAGACTTCGAGTGATGTGATTTATCAGTTTAAGTTGCCTTTTGATAAGAGTGTAAAAACGGATTACTAATCACCGCTTGAGGCAAACCCACGAATTTATTCGTGGCTGTCTGTGCTGGCCAAATTATCCCACGAATGAATTCGTGGGCTGCTCACCACACCTGCTCCAACAACCAACGGCGTTCTACTACTACAAGATTCGAAGTAAAGAATGCAGAAACTGGCTCCAAAATCTTTCAACTTTTTGACCTTTCGGGAAAACAGATTTACTCACAAGTCATTCATAATGAGCAATTTATTCTCGAAAGAAAGAACTTGAATAGTGGTTTTTATTTTTATCGTATTTCTGGAGAAGGTTCGAAAATTGCTTCTAGCAAATTGGTTATGGAGTAGAAATAATTACTGGTGATACAAATGGATTTGTGCCACCAATAATTAGAACGCAATATTTCTCTAACTTTGCCCACTAAAAAAGCAAAGT
>CALLVG010000187.1 GCA_938010715.1 uncultured Saprospiraceae bacterium | reverse complement strand
ACAAAGTCTTGCGCATTTAAACCAAAACAAAAAATTATGGCGAATGCAATTGTTATTATTTTTTTCATGTTTCTATTCTACTACTTTTTTTGATTGACAATTACCAAATCTATAAATAAAACTTCCCTCATAGGAGTCAATTTCTAAAACACATAAAGGAGCTGCAAAGTATAATTACTATCCTCCTTCTGTTTTAGGGATAAAAAAGCCACGAATTACACAGATTTCCAGCATTTTAATAGACTTTATTCTAATAATCCGTGAAATCCATGAGAATCTTTGGCTTTTCAAAAAAAAAAGGAGCTACAACCGACGATTGTAGCCCCTTATTTTACCAAAACTAATCTAAGGAAATCTGTACTTCTTATTAAGAGTTTGTTTAAAACAACCGATGTACTTCCTCCAATGCAGGAGGAAGCAATCGGCAGAAAAAAACAGGTATCTTCAATCTGTTTCTTATAGGAAAGATACGCTTCCTGACTTCACATCATACATCGCACCTACGATGTCGATTTCGCCATTGTCGTACATTTCTTTCAAAACAGGACTATCAGCTTTTAATTTTTCAATAGTTAATTCAACATTTTTAACAGCAACTTTATTTACAAAGTCTAAATTCTTTGAACTTCTATCAGTGCCCTCTGGCGTGGTGACTGATTTCACAGCAGGTTGAATTTTCTCAAGCATCTGGGTAAGATTACCCAATTGCGCATGGTCGCAAGCGCCTTTCACCGCACCACAGGAGGTGTGTCCCATGATGACGATTACTTTAGAACCAGCCAATTTGCATGCAAATTCCAAACTTCCAAGAATGTCTTCGTTGACGAAATTTCCAGCAACACGAGCATTGAAAATATCACCAATTCCTTGGTCAAAAACAACCTCAGTTGGGATACGTGAATCAATACAACTTACTACTGCCGCAAATGGATATTGACCTGTTGCAGTTTCTTTCACTTGAGCATGCAAATCACGGTTGATTGATTCATTATTTAAAAATCTCTGATTACCCATTTTGAGCAATTCCAAAGCATTTTGATTAGTCAATGCTGACTGGGTTTCTGGAGTTTGAGTTATTGAATTATCAATGGTATTTATCATTTTTTTTAAAATCTTAATTGAAGAAAATATTCAAAAACAACGTTCCAAAGACCCAAGCGTTGTTAGGATATATGAGTTCGTACCTACTCAGATCATTGGAGCAATATAGGCTATAATGCTGGACTTGGGTTTTTCCCTTTGATTACATTGTTTGCCAAAGCAAACTCTACCTCGGCAGTCGGGTCAGGAATATCGACCGAGGCCAATTCTATAATCTCTAAACTGATGTCTTTGTATTCCGCATTAATTTTGAAGTCCTCAATAATTTCAATCACATCTGGGTCAATATTGATGGTCTTCGAAGCATCAATCACAACTTTAGAACCCTCTGGCAAAGTAGTTAATGTACGAAGAATACTCGCTTTGTTGATGAAAGTGACATCCTCCGCCAATTCCAATCGAATAACATTATCGTTGAGGTGATCTTCCCTTCTAAACATGAAAGGTTTCTTATAATTGTTGTAAAGAACAAAGAAGATTGCGACTGCGAGTCCCATACCTATACCTATCAAAAGGTCGGTGAAAACGATTCCTAAAATCGTTACCATGAAAGGAATAAAATGTCCTCTTCCGATTGCATACATTTCTTTGAATACAGCAGGTTTTGCCAATTTGTATCCTACCAAAAATAGAATCGCTGCTAAACTTGCCAATGGAATCAAATTCAAAACAAAAGGTATCGCCATCGCAGAAAACAACAAAATCACACCGTGAAAAATTGCTGACATCTTTGTACGTCCACCTGATTGAATATTGGTTGAACTTCTTACAATTACCTGAGTAATCGGCAATCCACCGATTAATCCAGAAAGGATATTTCCAACGCCTTGTGCTTGCAACTCCCGATTGGCAGGTGCAACTCTTTTATATGGATCCAATTTGTCAGTTGCTTCCAAACAAAGCAACGTTTCCAAACTTGCTACCACTGCAATGGTTGCGCCTGTAATCCAAACTGCTGGATTGGTTATCGCACCAAAATCTGGGAATGTAAATTGACCAAAGAAACCTGCAATACTCTCAGGCACAGGCAATGAAACTACCTGCTCTCCACTCAAAGCAAATGCTGGCATGTTTTGGAAAATAAGATTTAAAAATATTCCTCCTGCAACCACAACCAACGGCCCTTGTACAATCTGAAACAACTTGATTTTTTTCATAAATGGTTGTTCCCATAAAATCAAAACAAGCATAGATAAAGTTGTGATAATCACTGCTCCCGGGCTGATTGCTTCGAGCATATAAAACAACTCCGAAAAAGTATTATGGCCATCTGGTTGAACAAATGACAAACTACCTTCATAGTCTTTATCATAGCCAAACGCATGTGGAATTTGTTTCAATATAATGATGATACCGATTCCAGAAAGCATTCCTTTAATTACGGACGATGGAAAATAGTATCCTATAATTCCTGCTTTTGCAAAACCAAGCAACATTTGAAAAACACCTCCAATGACGACTGCCATAAGGAAAATCTCAAATGCGCCCAACTCTTGAATCGCTGTCAGAACGATAACTGCTAAACCAGCAGCAGGGCCACTAACGCCCAATTGTGAACCACTTAGTGAACCAACAACGATTCCCCCCACTATTCCGGCAATAATCCCAGAAAATAGTGGCGCTCCCGATGCTAGTGCGATACCTAAACACAAAGGAACTGCTACCAAGAACACAACTAGTGATGCAGGCAGATCATACTTTAGATTTTTTAAATACCCGTCTTTTTCTACTGGACTCATAATTTGACTAATTTTAATTTTTAGTAAATAAAATGATAGTATCAAATCGTGGCAATTCACGTTTGACGTTTGTTGAAAAAAGATAAACTTGTTGATTATTTTTTCTTGTTAAAGGTCTCTATAACTTAATAACCAAACAAATATAAAAAAAAATTCTAAATAATAGCAATACTATTATTAATAATACAATCACAAAAACAAATAATATCTAAACTTGTTTAAAAGATTGTTTAGATTTGTAATAAAATATTTTACTATCAATGGCAATAGGCATTAAAATTACTTTACACGAAAGGCTTTACCTAAGGGACCCACAGGAAACCATACTTGGAAAAAAAATTATTAAGCATAGTATTTTGTTATTCGATGAGGTAGGGTTTGAAGCTTTTAACTTTAAAAAGCTGTCGAAATCAATGGAATCGACTGAGGCTTCTGTTTATCGTTATTTTGAAAATAAGCATTATCTGCTTTTATATTTGGTTTCATGGTATTGGGAATGGGTAAGTTACTTGATTGACATCAACACCATGAATATCGAAGACCCAAAAATCCGTCTCAAGAAAATTGTTGAAACGCTGGTTTTCGCATCCAAAGAAAATCCACATGTCGAATACGTAAACGAAAGCGTTTTGCATCGAGTCGTTATTGCAGAAGGTGCTAAAGCATACCACACCAAAGAAGTGGACAATGAAAACAAAGAAGGCTTTTTCGTCAATTATAAACAAATGGTAGAGAAAATCTCTAAAGCTGTTTTACAAATATGTCCGAAGTTCCCCTACCCGCACGCTTTAGCCAGCAATCTTTTTGAAATGGCGAACAATCATATCTATTTCGCTCAGCACCTTCCTAAATTGACAGATGTTACGGTAAAGGAAGATGATTATCAAGAGGTGGAAGAGATGTTGGAGTTTTTTGCTTTTAGGTTATTGGAGCAATAGTCTTAGCTCGATTTTACGACCGACCTTAGAGGTTTTGGCGTTAAAAAATCAAAAATCTTGATTTTTTGTTTCTTTTTTAGTATTACTCAAAAAATAACTTCCCTCTTAATTTCAAAAAATTAGCTCGAAAAACCTCATTATCAATCACTTTTTCTTCACTAATTTTTTGAAATCGGGAACTTATTTTTTGAGCGTTCCTTATCAAGAAAAAAGAATGAAGAAAGCTAAAAAGCATCCGTTCAACTTTTGGCATTTGGAGTAATAAAAATCATCGCTTCACCCGCCATTTCACAAACAAATTACCCACCAAAAGCAAAGCCGTAAAAAACGAAAGACGCGCAATCATATCTCCCCAAATTACATAAAAAGTGATCTCATCGTTGAGTTGAATATCTCCTCGAATGGCAACCGCCTCATCATATTTGGTTGGTTGTAAAATGTCGCCTCGCTGATTGATAAAAGCAGAAATACCAGTATTGGCAGAACGGGCAATATCACGACGCGTCTCAATTGAGCGCAAGGTCGCAAACTGTAAATGCTGACGATGACCAGCCGTATTGTCCCACCAACCATCATTGGTCATGATGAAAGTGGCTTGAGCACCTTTTTTAATATAACCTGTATTGTAACTTCCGTAAATTGATTCATAACAAATTGAGGGAGCGATTTTCATCCCGTCCATTTCAAAGACAGAGCGTTGAGGTTGAGAACCGAGCCCCATCACCGAGCCACCCAAATAGTCAACCACTGGTTTTACAAAAAACAAAATATCTCGATATGGAAAAATCTCAGGGCCAGGTACAAACCTTGATTTTTTATAATGGTCTTCTTCATAATTGCCTGCTCTCATTTGGATAGCGCCGTTGTATAATTCATAACGCATGGTGCCGCTTCCGCGTTTGACCGTCCGAGTGTGGCGAGTATCGGGGTCGCTTTCTGCGAATTGTTTGTACGAATCAACTCCTGTTATCAGAGTGACTTGCGGGTGTTTTTCTAAAAAAGATTTTAGAAATCGAATCTCTCCATTTTTATCAAAATCTGAAATTTCAACCAAACCAAAACTGGTTTCTGGAAACAGTACATATTTTGTTTTGGGGGTAATGGCGGTGTCTGCCAAAGCGACAAATCGCTTCAATTGAGTTCTATCAGGTATTGTGAATTTTTCGTGGTGAGGTTCAAAATTTGGTTGAACGATGACAACCTCTGCTTTAGGGCCTTTTTGCGTTTGAGCAGAATACATAAACAAACCAACCGCAATTGGAATCACCAATAAACCAACCACTTTTCCTATTTCTAAAACGGCAGGTTTTTCTTTCTTTTCTAAAAAATTTCTAACCAAAAAGAAAACAAGCAAATTGGCTAAAAGCGCCCATAAGCTGCCGCCAAACACACCTGTATATTCATACCACTGAACCCATGAAGGGAATTGAGAAAAGGCATTTCCTAAAGTAATCCATGGCCAAGAAATCTCCCATGTCAGGTGTAACAATTCAAACGAAATCCAATAAACAACAAAACCCGTATAACCGAGCCGTGGCATAATTTGTTTTGTTTTATGAAAAAGCCAAAATGGAACGGACATGAAAAACGCATTCAAAAACATCGCAAATACACCTGCAACAAAAGCTGTATTTCCAACCCAATAAGTGGCGAGTATATTCCAAATCACAAAAGTATTGTAGGCAAAAAACATGACTTTGCGGCCGCTGTTTTTTGTGCCAGATGCTTCGTGTTCCACCAAAAGCAGCGGAACCCAAGCCAAAAAGATCAAAAAGGTGGTCGAAAAGGGCGGAAACGACAACGCCAACAAAATTCCAGAAACTGTGGACATCGTTAGCCATCGCCAACGTGGCATCATTTCTTTCCACCGAAGTGTCAATGAAAGTTGAATCGCTTTCCAAATAGCAATAAAAAGGATGACGGGTCGATAGCCCCAAAGTTGTTCGTTTTGGTACAACTCCCACATATCCATCCCCATGTAAGCTGCTACCAAAACAGCCAAAATGATAACCCCAATTCGTATTTGTTTACTCATAGAATACAAAAATCTACTTTTCTTTCATTTTAAAAGGAATTTAACCAATTAAATTTTAAAACGGCGAAGGTTTAAATTTACCTTTGCAAACTTTATTCAAAAAATCCCGAATCATTAAAATAAGAATAATGAATAAATTGATCAGACCTATATTTTTTTCCTTTGTTTTTCTGTTGGCGTTTTCCACTCAAAGTCAAGGGCAAATTTACTTTGGCGCTCGCGTAGGAGGCGTTGATTCTAACCCATTTCCCAATGCTTCGATCATGCCGTTTATCGGTTACAATGGCGATTTTGATTCTTGGTACCTAAAAGCAACTTTTGGGTATTTGCAAACCATTTTGCCAGCCGAAGAAGACAAGTCGCGGTCTGTATTTAGTGGTGGCTTTATTTCCATCACGCCCGAGTTTATTTTCACAAGAGACAGACAAAATCCATTTAAGGGAAATATCGGATTCAGTAGTTATTTTGGAAACTATTATCAGCAAGAGTCAACTTTCCTTCCAGGTGGAACGATTGGAATCTCTTGGGGATTTGGAGGTGATCGCTACACAGCTTGGGAGTTAGTTGCTGATATGCATTTGTTAGCAGCAAAAGAAAAAGAGGGTACTTCTCAAGGCCCTTTGCACACAATGGCTATGTTTGGAATTCTTAGAAAATTATAATTCATTTTATTCTTTTGCCAAGAACCTAAAATCTTCCAATGCGTCACTCAACTTCAAATTGAAGCCGAAAAAATGAGCTATAATAGACTTTATTCTGAAATAGTTTGTAGCCGCAACAAACGGTTATTTTTTTACTATTTGAGGCAAAAAATTTAAGCATCCGCCGCCACGGACGGTTCTATTTTTTAGCGCGTGTCCCGATTTCACATCGGGGAAAAGTAGCGGAAAAAGAAGTGTTTGATTGGACTCGAAATATTTTAGAATAAAGTATAATTAAATCATCATCTGGTTTTGATTTGTTACATTGGTTATCGTTTTGTTAATCTGGATATTAAACTATTTAATCAGATAATAAACAGTAACTATTTTTGTTAAAATAAGTCTATTTAGTATTACTCAAAAAATAACTTCCCTCTTCAATTCAAAAAATTAGCTCGAAAAACCTCATTATCAATCACTTTTCCTCCACTAATTTTTTGAAATCGATAACTTATTTTTTGAGCGTTCCTTAAAGGAATTACTCAATTCGAATTTTCACATATAAAACATAAACAATGAAGAAATTTTTGACTTCACTTTCACTTTTAGTTTTCTGTTTTGCGCTTTCTGCCCAAAGTACCGCAAAGAAAAATTTTGATTTTGCTGCCCCAGATGCCTCATTTGTAAAAAATGATGCTGGAGATGGCTACCGAAGTCAGGAACTTAAATCTTCTATCCAATTGAATGTTTTTCCAATTTCTTATGAAACCATTATTAAGGATGTGGATAAAAATGTAAAGGATAATATGGAAGTCGTTTCATCTGAACCAAAATCAATTGGTACGCACAAAGGTTACCTTCAGAAGGTACACTTGGGTGGTAAAGATGGATTCGTAGGTCTTTCATTTTTCTTACCTACAGAAGATGGAACAATTGTAATGCACGGTTCTTATCCACAGGAAGAAGATGCTGCTATGTATGATAAATACTTGAAAGCATTTGAATCTTTGGCTACGAAGTAATTCGTTCAACTTTAAAAGCAAGAAGCCTTGAATTTCAATGAAATTCAAGGCTTCTTGCTTTAGAGCTTGTTTAAATTTCTATCAGACCAAATCATCCTATCCACATCGCTTTGCAGGTTCTTTTAATTCTAAAACATCAGGACGATACCAATATCAAAACTCCTCTAAAAACTCAATCTGTGCCAGATTTTTACCTGACACACGTTCATACAATTCATAGACCAAGCCATCTTTCAACCCGACTTTGGGAACCATAATTTGGTCACTCCCAGCTGCTTGCAAGACGTTGATATAAATCTCCGAAGCTGGAATGATCACATCTGCCCTATCTGCATTCATTTTCAAAATAGAAATTCTTTCTTCCAACGAAAACTCTTTGGCGTAGGCACGTAATGCTTTCAATTCAGCCAGAGAGATGCTTGTGTCGGTTGCCTTTCTGGCGAGTTTAAATAACTTATTGATATTGCCCCCTGTTCCGATTCCAGTTATACTTTTTGATTTGGAAAGGCCTGCACTTTTTATCCATTCTTTCATTTTCTTGAACTTATCGGTACGCTCTTTACCAGCCAGTTTTCTTACGGAACCAATTCTAAATGACTGCGATTTTATCAATTTTTTGTTTTCAAAAACATTCAACTCTGTGCTACCGCCGCCCACGTCAATATGAATATATTGTTTTTCATCCAAAAAAGGAATAATGGCTTTGTTTAGAATATTGGCCTCTTTTTCACCTGAGATGATATCGATTTTCAAACCAACCATATCCATGATGTACTCTTGAATTTCTTTGCCGTTTTCGGCTTCGCGCATTGCGGAGGTTGCCACGGCGCTGTATGCTTCCACCTCGTATAGATCAATCAGTAATTTGAATGTTCGCATCAACTTTTCAAATTTTGCTCGGACGGTGCTTCCTATTTTTCCTTTTTTGAAAACGTCATGCCCCAACCTAAGTGGAAACCGCAAAAATTCCAGCTTTTTGAAACTGACTAAATTTTCATCTTCAAAAACCTTTACGACTTGGAGTCGGATGGCATTGGAACCTATGTCTATTGCTGCTAATCTCATGAAATTCTTTTTCGAAAAAACGGGACTTAAGTATTACTCAAAAAATAACTTCCCTCTTCAATTTAAAAAATTAGCTCGAAAAACCTCATTATCAATCACTTTTCCTTCACTAATTTTTTGAAATCGGGAACTTATTTTTTGAGCTTTACTTAGTAAACCTGCGCTTCTAATTTTGTCCTGTACATAGAGTTTGCAGGATTAATGGGATTCACAGAACTGCGTTTGAATATGTTTTGTCATTTTTTTTTCAATTCGTATGAATTTGTGGGCTCTATGTTGGATTGAATGGGTAGTGGATAAAATTTCAAAGAAATTTGCTCGTGTGGTTCTCCGAACCATCATGTGTTTTTATCAAATCTTCAGATTTGAGAAATTGTTCTTCAATGCTTTTCAATTGACCTGAATTCCGCAAATCTGGAGATTTGCACTAATTCGTGACTGTTCAGAGAACAGCACGAGCAAACTCAGTTTGAATTTTAGAATGAAGTCTAATTAATTAATTGCCACTCTGATCGACATAGAACCAATTTGTGTTTATCAGCATAATCCGAGTTTTGCTAAAATCGCTCAGGGGAGTCGCTTGGGAGAGCTGACTACTCCAACTTCCCAACCTCCACATTCCCTTGAATGGGCCAATCTCCATTCAATTTCAAAACCTTCTCGATGACATCGCGCACGGCGCCATCACCGCCTTTTTTAGGAGAAACATAAAGACTAATAGATTTGCATTCTTGTACCGCATCATTGGGGCAACAAGGAAGACCAACACGACGCATCACGGAGTAGTCAGGCAAATCATCACCCATGTAAAGAATGTGTTCTTCATTCAAATCAAAAAGAGCAATTACTTCGTCATACTTTTCGATTTTATTATGAATACCCGAATAAACGTATTCGATGCCCAAGGCTTTCAATCTATCTACAACGCCAACCGAGCGACCACCTGTAATGATAATGATTCGATAATTTGCATTGAGGGCGAGCTTCATCGCCATTCCATCTTTTGCATTCATGGAGCGGAGGAGTTCGCCTTTTTCAGTTATCAAAAAACGACCATCGGTCAATACGCCGTCCACGTCAAACATAAAAGTCGTGACGTCTTTAAATTTTTCTAATCCTATCATATTGAATGAGTGAATTTTGGAATAATGGAATGAGTGAATTTCACAAGCGACAAGAAACAAAAAAGAGATAAGATTTTATCTCTTATCTCTTTTAAGGAACATGTAAAGAATAAATTGTAACAAAGTTGAATAAATATTTTTTCATTGATCGAGGCAAAAAACGCAGACCATGCCTTAGCATTGGTGCGTATTTTTTAAAGAAGAGCAAGGGAAAAAGAATATTCAACTGTTCTAAGTTATTTTTTACACGTTCCTAAAGTATTATTTCTAATATCTCACACAGCGAAGCGGTTTTGTCTTTTTTTTTTTACTTCTTGGAACTTTCAAGACTCACAACAAATCCATCTACCTTATGTCTTTTCTTTAAACTTCGCTTATAGCTTTGAGCTGTTTTTTGATCTGGAAATGGGCCGAGAATGATTTTATAAATTGTCCCATCCATTCCTTTTTCAATACTGGTCAAAACATTTTTGAAGTGTTTACCCTGAAAGTAAGCAATTTGCTTCAACATGTTTTCATGATTATTAATGGAAGCGACCTGTACTCCAAAACCTTTTTTCTCAGGTTTCATTACTTGGATTTTGTACAAACCATATTCGCTATAATTTTTAAGACTTACCATTTTCGCATCTTTGAGTTCTACTGGTTTGTCTTCTTTTTTCTTAGCATCTGTTGCTTTTGCGACATTGGCTGCTGCGTTGGCTTTCGCTTTCGCATCTGCGTCTGCTTTTCTTTTGGCAGCGGCTTCTCTTTCTTTTCGATTGCTTTCTTCGATTTGGCGAGCTATACGATCAGCATTTGCTTTTTTAGAAGCTAATTCTCCACCACCTTTGGTTGCTTCGGAGGGGATTACTGCTGCTTCTGCTACTTTTGGAGCAGGTGCGTTGTCACTTTTTCCACTAACCTTCTCGACGGTAACTTGAGCAACGCCATCACGTGTCAAACCTAATTTTTTTGCTGCTTCTTTGCTCACATCTACGATACGACCTTTGATGTGTGGTCCACGGTCATTTACTTTTACGATAACTGATTTTTTGTTGTCCTTTCGGGTCACCTTTAGATAGGTTCCAAATTTGTGCGTTCGGTGCGCAGCGGTCATTTTGGTTCTGTCATAGATTTCGCCATTTGCGGTTTGGCTGCCGTGGAATGCATCTCCATAGTAACTGGCCAAACCAGTTTCTTGTGCGAAACCGAAATTTAGAAATAGAGAAAAAATAACTGCGGTTGAAAGAAATTTATTTCTTATAGTCATGCTTGTGTAGTTTTGAATTCTAAAATTTTAAAGTAACTCGAAGTCCCAAAGGTACTTACTTATTGTAAACCAATCAATTATGATATAAATTGTTGTGCGGATTGTTTTTTCTTATTAAAATTTGGATGGGTCGTTTTATCATTGATTTGTATGTCGCCCATACAGTAGATTAGGATTCATGATTCTTCTGCTTCCATGTTGAATTGAATGGGTAGTGAATCAAATTTCAAAGAAATTTGCTCGTATGGTTTTCTGAACCATTACGCAATTTCTCAAATGTCCAGATTTGAGAAATATGTAGCGCGGTTTAAATAATTGTCATTTTTGACAGCGCAGATTTTAATATTGTGGCAAAATTAAAATCACATCACAATCTCCCTAAACACAATACCCAACGCCTTTTGCGTATCAATTACCTTCTGCATTTCACCTGGAATGATTAACGCAATAGACTGACCTTTTTTGCCACCTCTGGCTGTACGTCCACTTCTGTGCGTGTAATAATTGATATGATCTGGCAATTGATGATGTAAAACAAAAGCCAAATTATTAACATCAATCCCTCTCGCTGAAACATCAGTCGAAACCAAAACTTGAAGTTTTTCATTCTTAAATGCGCGCATGACTTTGTCGCGTTCTTTTTGTTTCATGTCTCCTTCCAAAGCACCAACGGTGAAACCTTTGTCTTGCAATTGTTTTACTAAATTTTGCGTACCAGCTTTTGTTCTGCAAAATATGACGCCTCTTTCGTTTTTTCGTTTTTTTAGAATTCTTGCAATCACATTGGTCTTGTCGGCGATTTTAGTTTTAACAAAATGATGAGAAATGTTTTCATTAACCATCGAGTTTTTATTGACTTGAATTCTAATCGCATCAGCTGACATGTAGGTTTGTATGATATTTTTGATTTCATCAGGCATCGTAGCTGAAAACAACCAAGTGTTTCGTTTTGTCTTATTGTATTGCAGGATTTTGTTGAGTTCTTCTTTAAAACCCATGCTCAACATTTCGTCCGCTTCGTCGAGTACTAATGTTTTTACATTGCCAATATTTACGGCTTCGCGTTCAATCAAATCGAGCAAGCGGCCAGGAGTCGCCACCACAATATGGGTCGGTCTTTTTAAGGCGCTAACTTGCTTCCCAATTTGCTCTCCACCATAAACTCCTTCTGCAAAAATCTTTACATCCAAGTATTTGGTAAATTTGAAAAGTTGCTTTTTTATTTGTTGAACCAACTCACGTGTTGGCGCGATGATAAGACCCTGCACTACTGGTTTAGCAGGATCGATGGTATGCAAAATTGGCAACCCAAAAGCGGCTGTTTTTCCAGTGCCAGTTTGTGCCAAACCGATTAGATCTGTTTTGGTCTCCAATAGTTTTGGGATGACTGCTATTTGGATTTCAGATGGTTTTATAATGTTGAGTTCTTTGAGTGCTTTTACGTAAGCATTACTTATTCCTAATTCAGAAAACGAGTTCATATTTCTTTATTTTGGAACGAAGGTAGGTTGGACTTTCGGTAATCATTGAATTTAAAGAGAAAATTGTGTGAGATAATTAGACTTTATTTTGAAATATTTAGTGTGCAATCGAATATTTCTTTTGTTCGATAATTGGGCAAAAAATTTTAAGTATCCACGGCCGCGGATGGTTTAATTTTTTTATCTTTTCTAAAGATGATAGTAATAAGAAAACGTCCTCAAGTCGCTAAATTGGAATTAGGTTTTGCACGGTTTAAAAAATAGATAAATAATCATCGAAAAAAATCAATACAGAAGCCTTACATTTGCGTCTCATTTTCACTAATTGAAAAAAGTTAATTCAAAAATTCTCTTATGGCCAACGTATTAAAATCTTCTCGTTTTCGCTCTGGTGTTTTGCACGGAGATGAAGTTACAGAATTGCTCAACTATGCAAATGACAAAAACTTTGCCCTACCAGCAGTAAACGTAATTGGAACGAATACTATAAATGCTGTTTTGGAAACAGCAGCAGCTTTAAACTCACCTGTAATTGTTCAGTTCTCAAATGGTGGAGCGACTTTTTATGGTGGAAAAGGATTGCCAAACGATAACCAGCAAACTGCGATTTTGGGTGGATTGAGTGGAGCGATTCACGTTCACACCATGGCAAAAGCTTATGGTGTTCCTGTAATTCTACACACGGATCATTGTGCAAAGAAAATTCTTCCTTGGGTAGAGGGTTTGTTGGATGCAGGAGAGAAGTTTTACGAAACAAGAGGTTTTCCTTTATACAGTTCTCACATGCTTGACTTGTCAGAAGAGCCACTCGAAGAGAACATCGAAATCTGTGAAAAATTCCACAAAAGAATGTCTAAAATAGGTATGACCCTCGAAATCGAATTGGGTGTAACTGGCGGTGAAGAGGACGGCGTGGACAATACAGACATCGACAGTAGCAAATTGTACACACAACCATCTGAGGTCTCTTATGCTTACGAAAAGTTAAATGCTATCAGTGAAAGATTCACAGTTGCTGCTGCATTTGGAAATGTACACGGCGTTTACAAACCAGGTAATGTGAGTTTGTCTCCAAAGATTTTGAAAAACTCTCAGGAGTTTGTAAAAGAGAAATTCGGTTTGACAAAAGACAACCCAATCAACTTTGTATTCCACGGTGGTTCAGGTTCTTCACGCGAAGAAATCAGAGAAGCAATCGAATACGGCGCTGTAAAAATGAATATCGATACCGATATGCAATGGGCATTTGCTGGAGGTGTAAGAGATTACATGAAAACAAATTCTGCTTATTTAGAAACTCAAATCGGTAACCCAGAAGGTGCTGATAAACCTAACAAAAAGAAATACGATCCACGTGTTTGGTTGAGAGAAGCGGAGAAGACTTTCGTTGCAAGACTTCGCACTGCTTTTGAAGATTTGAATTGTGTAGGTACTAATAAGTAAGCAGTTTTTTAGTCGGCGGTCGGCAGTCAGCAGTCGGCGGTCGGCAGTCAGCAGTCAGCAGTTTTCAATAAAGAAGGACATTTGGAGTAGTTCCAGATGTCCTTTTTTTGTCTGAATCAGAATTTTCAGGATTATATCGAAGTTGACCCAACCAAATGAATATTGACCTAACGTCCGTTCTTCAAAAAAATCCGTTAAAATCCTTTTTTTAAATCCGTTCAATCCGTGTCCACTAAATCGCTCTGAGAAAAATCTGCCTTTATCTGTTTCATCCGCGTTCCACTAAGTCGCTTGGGCATATCGCACCTGCCGACTGTAGATTGCCAACTGCCTACTTAAATGGACTCCTCGGAACCCAATCCGCCTCCGGTTCCAAAATGTCGTACATCTGCTTACCGATGAAGTTGATGAATCGATTATTACTTTTTAAATAAAAAGACATTGGATAACCCACGGCTCCTGCCGAAGATTTGATTTCCATGGCGGTACGAGCGAAGATGAGGTCTTTTACTTTTGCGTTGATGGCAGATTCGATCATGTCGTAAAGCATATTCATGTACACTTTGCAGGTTTGATTATGAATAGGATCATAACCTACAAAATGAGCATCTAAATCGCCATGACTTTTGATGAGGGTATTGAATCCAACTAACTCATTATCAATGAAGTAGCCCGTCATTTGATATAAATCACCGAGTTCTTTTTTGAGTTCTAAAAAGTAGGTAGGGTGGAGTATAAATAAATTGAAACCAGCGTTTTCGGCAACGAATTTATATAACTCATGGATTCGTTCACTGAAGGCTTCGATGAGTTTTTCATCCATGATTCGGCGTTCCATGACTTCTCCTTTTCTTCGAGCGCTGCGGGCGCGTTTTCGATATTTGGAAGTCATGGCAGCTAAATAATCATCATAAGTTTCCCACTCAGGTTTGACGTGAAAAATCATGTTTGGCTGTGCTGAAAGTTTGATGAAACTCCCATGAAGTACTGCTGAGTGAGCAGGAGTTTTATCTTCGAAAAAATCTTTTAAGAAAAAACCATTGGTGTATGCACCAATTGCGTTCAGGCATTTTTGACCGTGCACCAAACCTTCATGCCACAACTCAATCCACTCTTTTTGAGGGATTTCTTCTTCCAAAAATACGTAACTGTTTTCACCAGTCACCAAAGAACTTCCTCCAATTAATAGTGGAATTTTTATGGTTTTTGAAACGGTCTTTTTGATAGATTCTCCTGCTTTTTTAAAAATAGAAGCATTCGGGTCGCTATCATTTAAACTTGCATCTGCTTTGAAAACTGTAGTTTGCAAACAAGCCAACCCAATCACCTTTTCATTTTTATGAAAAAGTAAATAACCAAAACGCATATCTGTAGGTGGCGCTGCTTCCAATGCTCTGAGGTAGGGCTTTTGCACGAAAGTGCTACCCAAATTGGCAATATAATTCCACTCTTCAGGAAGCTCATGAACAGATGGGAAAAAGCAAATCTTATAGTCAATCCCCTTGACTGCGCAAGAGATTTCGTTGGGATTGCTTTCCAATTGTGCGGTTTTAGAACAGATAAAACTCAAATGGGCGTTTTTACTAAATTAAGTGCAAATAGACGCTTTTACAAACTTGTTTGCAAGAGAAAAGTTGTTATCGTTTGCTTAATTTAGGTCAATTGTTGTTTCATGTCAATAAACAGTCCATTTTTTAAGTCAGACCTCATCGAATATCAATTCCTAAACGAAAATTTAGATGAATCATGACGACATTTTTTTTATAATTTTCCCATCTATCCCTTCTTCCAAATAAATCAAAGAAAACCCCAGTAAATCCATTGAGCTCGACATCACTTGGTAAATCGGTTTCGTTTTTTCGTAAAATTCTTCCCATAGAAATTGCTGTTTCAAAAAAGAATTTATCGTTTATGATGTACCTTTTTCTACCATAAGTAAACGCTGCACCAATTCCACTTTGTTCGATTTGATATTGCATCGTTTGAGTAAACAAGCAATTTTGTCTGCAAAAATTACCTTCGTCAACTGCACGAAACCACCAATACCGAAATTGAATTCCGACAAATTGGTTACCGGTTGAGTAAAAATCATCTAAGTAGAGCCGTGCTTCGGTCATCTGGCGCAAACCTCTTCGCCACAGATATGGTTGATCGTTTAAAATATATCCCAACTCGTGGCCTACATATAAATTTTTGTAAACTCGATATTCTACCCCTGCTTGTGCTGATGGTATAGTGAAATTCAGTAAAGCAGATGGTACAATTTTTAGAGAAACCAATGGCCTAAAGTTGAAGCTATCTGATGGCACTGATTCTATTTGTCCAAATGAATCAAACGAAGACATTAAAATTACAGCAATCCAAATTACTATTTTACGACTCATGCTTCAATTTGAATTTGAGAAACCAATCGAATATTGGATAAATCACTATAGTCAAATTGGTAAACATTTTCGGGCCCAACGACCAGTAGTAGTCCGTTTAGTGGAATGACATCAAAAGCAGTGAAATTGTCGAAATGTGCAAGTGAAACGATTGCCGTTGGATTGGTGACATCAAAGATTTTTAAACCTGCTTTATCATCGCAGACAAAAAGTGTTTTGTTGTCAATCCCAATTCCTTTTGGCAGTTCCATTGGGTATTCGGCAATCAATTGTGGTTGTTCAATATTTGTAATATCAAAAATGATCATTTGATTTAAGTTAACCAATCTATCTCTTCCGCAAGATTGGTCTATCGCTGTGTTGAGGGTTACGTAAGCAAAACTATCGGTTGCTACAACTGGGTCGCACGGCGTCGTCCCAAACACCTCATACGAAAATTGAGAGGCTCTTTTTGGTATGCCATCATTCTCAATAGTATAAATGTAAAGTCCACTTCCCGAGCCAATAAAAAGTCTGTTGCCGAGGTTAAAAATTGACTCAATTCGTTCTCCAATTCTTTGCTCATTGATCAATTCTGGTAGTTCTGGTTTGGCCAAACTAAAGGTTCTAATTTGCTCATTATCAATCGAGTAGAAATAATTACCTACAATCATGAATCGGGCATAGGAGCCAGCAATACCTGTTGTGCCACTTGGAAAATCACTGAATCCACCTTCTTGTTGACAGCTGAAAAACAGTGCGGCTACAAATATGAAACTTGATATTTTTTTCATTTTTCGAGTATTTTTTTGAAGTAAAAAACTTTGATGGCGTTATTTATTTGAAACAAGTAGGGTTAACCAAAACGGTTGCTTCCCAGCCGACCACTTCGCCTTTTCCTTCATCGACACATTCAAACCAACCAGTGAAACCAGGAGGAAAAATTATATCCTCTTCATTGGGATTAATGTCTAAAACTCGATTGACAAACTTGATGTCATTGATATCACTGATGTCAAAAATGACCATGTCTCTCAGATTATCTGCATACAAAAAGTTGTCTTTTATAGCGATATCGTTATTGCCCGGAATGGTTAAGAAACTGATTTTTTGAGGCGAATTAGGGTTCGCATTATCAATGATATGAACTCCACGTGCACTTTCATTTACAAAGATATAAGGTGCCTTGTAGTATATCTTTCCCAAATTTACGATGGGTTGGGCTTCCACTTGTGGGTAAGTTTTTAATCCTGAAAAAGGCGCATAAATGGGTTTTAGACCATCCACTTCGCCTACTGCTTCGACAGGTTCGAGGTCGTCAGGTGGTTCAAAACAACCCGTACTAAAAATTAGGAAAAAGAGAATTCCAATGGTGAAATGGGCTTTCATAAATTAGATTTTTTTTTGAGTAATTCTGTCAGACTACTTAAGTGCAACAAATTCTGTTTTCATTGTAATAATATTAAAAAAAAATTGAACTCAAAATCTTTAATAATCCGTTATCTTTGCAAAGTTAATTAATAGTTGAATTTCATTATGGTGAAAATTGGAAATGTAGAGCTGGAAGATCGTCCGTTATTGTTGGCACCGATGGAGGATGTGAGTGATCCGCCATTTCGTGCGATTTGCAAAAAGCAAGGTTGTGATTTAATGTACACGGAGTTTATCTCTGTGGAAGGATTGATTCGTGATGCACGCAAGTCTGTTGAGAAATTAGATATCTATCCAGATGAACGACCAGTTGGTATTCAGATTTTTGGGGCGGAGTTGGATTCGATGCGTCGAGCAGCAGAGATTGTTGAAGATGCAAAACCTGAGTTGTTAGACATCAATTTTGGTTGTCCTGTTAAAAAGGTGGTTTGTAAAATGGCAGGCGCTGGTATTTTGCAAGACATTGATAGAATGGTGGAGTTGACTGACTATATTGTCAAATCAACGAACCTTCCGGTAACGGTAAAAACCCGTCTCGGTTGGGATGAACATACCATTAAAATCGAAGAAGTTGCAGAGCGATTGCAAGATGTTGGGATTAAAGCATTGGCGATTCATGGTCGTACTCGAAAGCAGATGTATAAGGGTGTGGCTGACTGGACTAAAATTGGAAAAATCAAAGAAAATCCACGAATTCACATTCCGATTATTGGAAATGGAGATATCAATTCTCCAGAAATGGCGGAAGAATATTTTAATAAATATGGCGTCGATGCCATTATGATTGGTCGTGCAAGTATCGGCAATCCATGGATTTTTAGAGAAATAAAACACTATTTCAAAACTGGAGAAATCTTGCCACCTCCCACGACTTTCGAGCGTGTAGAAACTGCTCGCGAGCACCTCCAACGTTCGCTTGAATGGAAAGGACAACGATTAGGGGTCGTAGAAATGCGTCGCCATTATGGTCAGTATTTTAGAGGTTTGCCTCATTTTAAACCTTATCGTAAAGAATTGGTCACTCAAGATGATCCTGATAAATTGTTTGAAATTTTGGATGCAATCTTAGATCGTTTTGCAGAGACAGAAGCGATTGTTACCCCACTTGTTTTGTCTAAGTTGAAAGGGTAGGAATTTAATTAAAGCAAGGTAGATTTATCCACAAAATATAATTATTGCTAAGTGTTCTTTGTACGGTGTAGTGGTTCAACAAAAGGAAAAGTAATTTTTGATATCGGAAGTTACATTAAAATCAAGTTTAGTAAACCTCCGATTCTAATTTTGTCCTATACATAGATATTAGTCTTTAGTAAAACCGAAAAAATAACCTTTCGATTTGAAGCGGTTCTTTTTCCATTGTACTTCCCCGATTAAAATCGGAACACGCGTTAAAAATACTCACCAATGCTTAGGCATTGTCTGCGTTTTTTGCCTCGTCTAATGAAAAAATAACGCACTTCAATTTCGAAACTTTATTATTTCAATTTTACTTATTCTAAAATACTTTTTTACTTTTTCGTAGTACAACAGTTAGATTTTGGATTAATAATTGATTTAATACTTATGGCGAGCGTTTTACCTTAGAAGTTGTTTAAAAACTCATTGATTGAGCGAAAGTGAGGAAATTTAAAGAAGTTCTTTTTTTGAATAAAGGTCTAATAAACACCTTCTCTATTTTTAAATCAAGAATGATCACGTGAGTATAGAAAAATATATAGATCACACCTACCTAAAACCAGACTGCACTCAACATTCGGTTGAAACTTTGTGTAAAGAAGGAATGAAATATGGTTTCTTTTCGGTGTGTATTCCTCCTTTTTACGTCAGTAAAGCAAAACAATTGTTGGAAGAGTCTGATTGCAAAATTTCAACAGTTATTGGCTATCCTTATGGTTATTCGTCCACTGCTGCCAAGGTAGAGGAGATAAAACGTGCCCTTGATGATGGCGCTGATGAGTTAGATGCGGTCATAAATATTTGCGCACTTAAAGATGAGAATTGGAATTATGTCAAGAATGATATTGAATCCATGACACGTGCTGTGCAAATGAGAGGCAAAGTGATTAAGATTATTATCGAAACTGCTTTGTTGACCAGAGAAGAAATCGTAAAGGTTAGTGAGTTTTGTCTGGAATCTGGAGTTGATTTTGTAAAAACCTCTACTGGCCTTTTTGAAGGAGCTGATACCTCAACAATTGCTTTATTAAAAAATGTTTTGAAAGGATTAGTAAAAATCAAAGCCTCGGGTGGAATTCGTAATTTTGAACAAGCTGAAGCCATGATCAATGCAGGTGCAAACCGCTTAGGTACTTCTTCGGGTACTCAGATTTTGCTTCAAACTTCTTCAAAGACGAGCTAATAAAGTTTATTGTTTTTTGTTTCTTACCGAAAAAAAAATGGCTCAAATCTGGAAAACTCGTCCAACACCCGAACAAATGAATCAATTCAACAAAAACGGGATAGATGGGCATATTGGTATCGAATTTACTGAAGTTGGTGATGATTATTTAATTGCAAAAATGCCAGTAGATCATCGTACCAAACAACCCATGGGTAAACTTCATGGTGGTGCCAATGTTGTTTTAGCAGAAACCCTTGGAAGTGTTGCTTCAGTCTTATGTCTCGAAGATATGTCCAAACAAACAGTCGTAGGTGTTGAAGTAAATGCTAATCACTTACGTTCTGCCTCATCTGGATACGTTCACGGAAAAGTAACGCCCATCAAGTTAGGGAGACGGTTTCAAATTTGGGAAATCAATATTCACGATGATGAAGGACGGCACACATGTGTCAGCCGTATAACAATTGCAGTCATTGATAAAGATTAACGATGACTTTTGTGTGTCTCAAGCATTACTACATAGGTGATAGAACTACCTTTGGAGTCTAATCTAAAAACCTACAATAAACCTACGAATTCATTTTTCAATCAAAAAATAATAATGAAAAAAGTCTTTTTACCATTAGTAATAGTTTTACTAGCCATCCCTTCTTTTGCCCAGTTGAATATGCAACTGAGAAGTAATGTTCAATTCAATTCTGATTGTAATGATATCTGGGGGTATCATGACGAAGATACTGGAATCGAGTACGCATTGGTCGGAAGACGTGATGGAGTTTCAATTGTAAGTTTAGCAGATTTGGACAATGCGCAGGAAGTTGCTTTTATTCCTGGCCCAAGTTCAACTTGGAGAGATTTGAAAACTTGGAAAAAGCATGCTTATGTTACCAATGAAACAAGTAATGGTGTATTGGTAATTGACCTTTCTCAGCTACCAGATGCAGCACCTTTTTTTGAATGGACACCTACGATACCTGATCTTGGAGGTGATATTTCTTCCTGTCACAATTTATATATTGATGAACGTGGAATTTGCTATTTGGCAGGTTGTAATTTAAATAGCGGTGGTTTAATTTATGTTGATGTTGTAACCAATGAAGGTCAACCAGAAGTTATTGGTTGGAATGAGCCAGTTTATTCTCATGATGTATATGTAAGAGATGGATTGATATATGATTCTCAAATCAATCAAGGTCAAATGGCTATATATGATCATACCGATCTAAATGAAACCATAATTTTGGGACGTCAAAGAACGCCCTTTTCTTTTACCCATAATATTTGGCTTTCTGATGATGGAAATGTAGCCTTTACTACTGATGAAAGGGCTAACGCACCTGTTGCTGCCTATGATGTTTCTGACCCGACTGATATTCAAGCATTGGATGAATTTCGACCTGTGGCGACGATCGGAAAAGAAGTGATCCCTCACAATGTCCATGTTTGGGATGATTGGTTGTTGATTTCTTACTACACAGATGGCGGAATCGTAGCGGACGCATCTCGTCCAGAAAATATTATTGAAGTTGGAAATTTTGACACTTGGTTGACATCCGATGGAGGATTTGATGGTGCTTGGGGATTATATCCTTTTCTACCTTCAGGTACTGTTTTGGTAACGGATATCGCAAACGGATTGTATGTGCTTACGCCAAATTTGGTACGTGCTTGTTGGTTGGAAGGAACTGTTACAGAACTCGGAACAGGAACGCTTTTAAACGATGTAAATGTATCAATTGATGTTGCTCAAGCAAATATGGGGACAACAGATGGTGTTGGTAAATACACAACGGGTATTGCAACAGCAGGAACTTATGATGTTACTTTTTCAAAGCCAGGTTATATGGCCAAAACAGTTGCTGCAGATTTAGAAAATGGGGTAGTGACGATATTGGATGTAGAATTGGAATCTTTTGCAAGAGTCATGCTTACTGGAAATATTACGAGCGCAGTGGATGGTTCCCCAATCGAAGGAGCTTTGATTAGCTTTAGCAATTCTGAGTTTAATTTTGAATTAACAACAGATGCGAGTGGTAATTTTGCTACAGAGGCTTTCCCAGGCGATTACAATATCTATGCAGGAGCTTGGGGTTATAACCTAAAAGATTTGAGTCAGTCAATTGACGGAACAAGCCCACTTACTACGGCATTAGATTTTGGATATCAAGATGATTTCGCTGTTGATTTTGATTGGGTTGCCACTTCTGATGGCATTGCTACTTCTGGATTTTGGGAATTGGGCGAACCAGTTGGTACTTATTTTGGTGGTGGAAATGTCTCTAACCCCGAGGTAGATCTTCCAAATGATTTTGGCGACCAATGTTACATTACGGGTAATGGTGGAGGAAATGCAGGTAGTGATGACGTGGATGCAGGTGTTGTTACCTTAACTTCTCCTTCCATGGATTTGACATCTTATGCAGATCCAGTTATTGGTTTTAGTTATTACTTTTTTACTGGAGGAGGTCAAGGTCCTTCAAATGATTCATTGAAATTTATTTTAAATAATGGCATTGAGGAAGTTGTAACTTTTGTTTCAGCTGATTTGACAGGTGGTTGGGAACGTACTGAAATAAATGTATCAGATTATTTGGAAGTGACCAATAATGTAACTTTTACTATCGAAACAAGTGATTTCTTGCCAGGACACTTGGTAGAAGCCGCAATTGATGGTTTTGAGGTAATGGAGAATCCCGCTTCTTCTACTCAAGATTATTTAGAAAATGTTTCTTTAGAAGCATTCCCGAACCCATTCAGTGAGACATTTAATTTCAATTATCAATTAGAAAATACTGAGGCTAATTTGTTGATTACCAATTTATTAGGTCAACAAATCGAATCACATAGATTGAGCGGAACAACTGGAAATATTCAATTAGGAAATGATTGGATAGCTGGTGTTTATTTTGCTAAAATTTCTCAAAATGGAAAGCAAAGTGAAGTAGTGAAAATCGTGAAGCAGTAAAAAAGCAAGTATTCATTTTAAATTAAAAATGTCGGACATCTTCAAGGTGTCCGACATTTTTTATGTTTGGAAACTGCCAAAAATATCCGTTAAAATCCCTTTCAATCCGTCAAATCCGTGTCCTACTTAATTTTAACCTAAGCTAATTCCAAAGGCAACTCCCTCAAACGCTTCCCAGTAATTCTAAAAACAGCATTGGCAATTGCCGCACCAATTGGCCCAATCGGAGGTTCCCCAACAGCGCCTGGTTTATCCACCCCTTGCAATAAAACAACATCAATTTCCTTTGGAGCATGACGCATTTGAGCCATTTGATATGGCCCATAAATCGTGGGTTGCAGCGAGCCATCTTCGACATACATTTTTTCAAACATAGAAGCACTGATGCCCATGATGATACATCCTTCAATCTGCGCTCTGACTTGATCTGGATTAACAGAAATGCCCGGATCCATCGCACAAGTAACTTTGTGAACTTTGATACGATTGCCTTCCACAGAGACATCCACAACCTGCGCAACTGGCGTACTTGCATCAGTCGAAGCCGCAAAACCCATTGCTCGATTACCTTCGACGCCATCTTTCCAACCTGCCTTTTCGGCGCAAGCCTTAATGACATTTTTCAAACGATTACCAGCCAAATCATCCTGAATATGATCCAATCTAAATTGAACTGGATCTTTTTTCGCAGCAATGGAAAGTTCATCCATAAAACTTTCGATAGCAAAAGTGTTGGCCAACAAACCAAGGCTTCGCCACCAACTCGTTGCGAATGGCAATTTCACTCTCCACGAAACTGCTCGATGATTTGGAATCGCTTTATATTGAAACATTCCTCCACGCCAAGCACCTACATCTGCACCCAAAAATCCGCTCAAATCCACA
>CALLVG010000186.1 GCA_938010715.1 uncultured Saprospiraceae bacterium | reverse complement strand
TTAGGAAATTTCCGCTATTCCAAAAATGATTATTTGGATGATACAAGCACCAGTTACGCACCTGATTATGACCTGTTGGTTGCCACCAATGGGAACTTAGCAGGGGAACTTTCGTCACGTCGTTGGGAATATCTGAACGCTCAATGTGATTGCGATGACTTCACGCCCGCCAGTACTTATCGGCCTGGAGAAATCAGAGGTGGCTCCAAGTATCGAGACTGGTTCTTCACTTTTGGCGTTTCGGTTTCTTATAAATTTTTAAAATTTTCTAAAAAAGGAAATCATCGAACACGTTGTCCTAATTGGAAATAATTAGTTTTTTAGTAAAACTCCCCTTTTCGCCCGAAAGGGTAATATAATAACTCCCCGTAGGCAAATTATTTGTAGTGATATTTGTGGGATTGGTCATAAAATCGATCTCCTCTTTTTGCACAATCGCACCGCTTGCGTTGGTTATTTCTATTTGAAATTTACCCCTCATTTCAACTGGAATCTCTATGAAAACATTTGCTCCATTTGAAGGGTTAGGGTAGAGTTTTATGTTGCTTGTGGCGATTTCATTCTTTTTGATACCAGTAACTTCTTGGATGTTAAAATCCCAGATGCCTCGACCATAAGTCCCAAACCTCGCCGTATTAGAAAACGGAACATATTCCACAGACCAATAGGTTTGAACTGGTGCATCCGTACCGCCTAAGTAATACCATTTTTCTTCTTCAACGATAAAAATATACGGCCCTGCTTCTGTCGCTGCAAAAAGCAAAGTTTCATCTTCATTAAATGCTAAATCGAAAATCAAAGTATTTGGCAGGCCATCAGCCATGTCAATGAAAGTAAAACCGCCGTCCGTTGACATATAACATGCTGGGTTGCTGTAGCCGCTTCCAGCCAAAAACACAAGATCGGAATCCTTACTACTGGCTTGGAGCGCTTGTCCGTATAAGTAGTGTCCTTCTGGAATAAAACCAATGGATTGTTCCCAAGTTTGACCAGCATCTTTCGAGGTGAAAAAACGACCATTGGTCGTTGCGGCATACCATTGATTTTTATCGGCTTCCGAAAAAGTAATCGCGGAGACCTCCCCACCAGCTGATTCATCTTTGAAATCAAACGGCAATTGCAATGGGTATATATTATTGAGTACGTTGGTCAGTTTTATAATGTGGGAACCTTCTCCTCCATTCATATTACCACCAGCGAGATAAACAGCATTTTCAGTTTGATCTGGACTTGGCATCAATGGTGGAATCCAAACCGACTCATCTTCGGATTCGAGTTCCCAACCGTAGCGCTGATCTGTTGAACGCGGAGCAGTATAAACGGTCACCGATCCACCTGGGTAAACCGTCCAAAGTCGATTTCCGAACTGCGAAAAAACAATATGTCCATAATCTCCCGAAATGATTTGCTCAAAGTCGGCTTCATCAGGCGAAAGTGCTGTATTTGCTCGCTGAAATCCTTGATCCTGTGTGCCTCCATAAATGAAATAAGGGTCAGTCGGATCTGTCCGAACGGAGTAGTATTGACTTACATTTAAACCTTCTAAAGAGAGGTTTGATACATTTCTACCTTGGTCGTAAGTAATACTCAATCCGCCATGATTGCTAATTAATTGAAATGGCGTTCCATCCTTTTTTTGAAATTCAGCAAAAGCCATCATGTCTGCATGGAGGGCACCGTCAACGTTATCATAATATGCCCACCAATCATTTTTCCGCTGCCAAGTTTGTCCACCATTTCTTGTGATTTGACAGTGCAATTCTCCAACAAACATCACTTCTGGGGTGGAAGGTGAAATGTACAAACCAACTTGCCAAGGCATGGATTCTAATTGCCCTCGCTGTTCCCAAGTTTCTCCGAAGTCTTCTGATATGAAAGTGTTTACGTAATTGTCTTTACCTGCATAAACGACAAATCTGGTCAATGAATCGGACAACTGAACCGCTGCCAAATTTGCACGTGCATCTTCAAATTTCAATTGATCGCCTGATTGAATTTCTGTAATTTGCTCTGTTAGAGGCTCTATTTTTGAAATTTTAAATGAATTGGAAAGTTTCTCCATCAGATACACTTCATCGGAATGATGAGGCTGGCATAAGCTATAATCATTAAACTCAGAAGAGCGCATTCGCGTAATAGGGGAGAAGGTTTCTCCATTGTCTTTGGAAATATAAAGGGTCGCTCTCGTCCAATAATCAGGTTTTGAAAGTATTAAAATAGAATTCAAAGAATCGTTTAAAATAATGGGATTTCGAGTGGTCATCCATCTATCCCCAATTGGGATGCCAGTGGAAGCAGTCCATGTTTTTCCATCATCGTCGGAGTAGTGAGGCACTTTATTGGTCAAAGCCAAAAGGCGGCGACCTGTATCTGTAGGTATGAATTTTAATAATCCATTATTGAACCTCAAATCTTGATTGACGACTTCCCATTGTTGCCCAGCTAAGGCTCCTTTGAATAATGAACCACCTGCGCCCAAAACCCAAATTTCTTCCGTTTCGGCATCGAACTCCGTTTCAAAAACACTTCCTGCCTGATTTTTGGAACCGCGTTCATTCCACTCCCCGACGATGAGTCCACCAGCGATTTCAGTTGTTCCAGTTTTGGATTGTGCGCCCAATCGATTTTTATAAATCTCCATTTGATTTTTGTACTCGATGTCTTCCCAGTTGACACCTGGTGCCGCAGAGTGCATGAGTTGAAACCATGCTTCTCTTTTGAGAGCATTGTCGCCATCTTCTTCTCCTCCGATTTCTGTTGGAGCAGGCGAATCCGAATTGATTTCATTTTTACACGAAAAAAAGAAAATGGCAAATAGAATGGTTGCTGCTAAAATACAGCTCGTTTGAAGGCGCTTCATAAAAAGGAATTTGATGCAAATTAAGGAGATTAATAAACTGCAGCGAATCGAATTGGGTGAATTGTGGATAGCTGACAATATTGAGGGTCATTTCAAGTCATGGCTGTGTCTCTCCTCAAGAGGACACAGCGTCAGTGTCTTTACAAAATCTAACTTGCTTCATTTTCTTTTCATTAGGCATGGCGCGAACTAAATTCGTGTCAGAGACGATTCGTGAATCGTCTCTACGAATTCGACTTATTTTATCGAAAAATGGCTTGATTGCCCAAAAAACAATCAAGCCATTTAACAATTTAACAATCATCCCGCTACTCCTGCAATCTCAAAATCACATCCTCCTCTTCAATATCTTCGCCGCTGGTTGCAGCAATTTCAACCACCGTTCCACCTTTATCGGCAGTGATGGCGTTGTACACTTTCATACTTTCGATATAACCAATCACATCGCCTGACTTGATGACGTCGCCTACTTTTACAGGTGATTCGCTATTGTCTTTGGTGAGAATGAATTTTCCTTCGAGTGGTGCTAAGATTTCCGACAAATCAGCGGAGCCATTTGAAATCGCAGCAGGTGCGCCGTTTGCGGAAGCAGCGGCAACTGGAGCAGTTGAACCCACATCATCACCGTAAGAAACTTTCACTTTATAAGTTTCTCCGTTGACATCTATGTTGAGTGTTTTTGGTTGACTATTCATGGCAGCCATTGGAACAGCAGCAGCTGGAATTTTACCAGCAGCAGCGCGTCTTTTGGCCACATCTGCTTTGAAATTCTCTTTTGCCTTACCCGATTTGAAATCTTCGTATTGCGATGGGTGCATGGCGTATTCCAATAATTCTTCATCGTCTTCGCCGTAAGCCCAACCTTTTTCATCCATTTTTTGAGCGAAGAGTT
>CALLVG010000185.1 GCA_938010715.1 uncultured Saprospiraceae bacterium | reverse complement strand
GTATCTTTTATGACACTGACGCAGATGTTTTGTACCAACTGAACCGAACAGACAATGTAATCAACGCTTACAGCAACGTAAGCTCGAATCCAACACTTACTGCAACTTCAACTTCTGATTTCTCCAATGGACGTGAAATTGCAGTTAGTGGGAACAAATTGGTTGTAGCGCAAGATGCGAACGCAGGCAATAACGACATGAACAGATTGTTGGTTTACACGATTAGCCCTACTTCCATTACGTTGGATAAGATACATGATGTGTCTATCAATTTATGGGGAATCCATGCTAACGGAAATCAACTGATCGCAATCGTCGATAACTCAAGCGACGTAGCTATTTATGATAATTTTTTCAATCAACCTGCTGGAATGCTTCTGCCTTCTGCAATGATAATGATTGAAGATATGGTAAGAACACATGGTTTGACTTATGATGCAGAAACTGATGTGATGTACTTGACAGATGTAGGAGAGGCGAGTAGTGCAACTGATGGCGCTATCATTATGGTGAAAAATTGGAGCAGTGCGATTACTGATGGAATGGTTGATGCTTTTGAGCAAGGCCGTGCTTCTGGAGGAAGTAGCTTATTAGGTAACCCAGTTGATATCGCGATAGATAAGGATAACCGAATGATCTATGTAGCTGAAAGAGCAAGAGACGGTGGTCGTCTTTTAGGTTTTAAAATGCCTTTGTTGACAGGAGGAATTCGTCCTTCTTATAATTTGATGTTTCCTGGAGCTTCAGCAGTATTTTTAACAGGTACTGAAGTGCCATTGAATAGATGTGATTTTGTAAATGAAGGTACAGTTTCGTTGCCAAACGGAGACACTGAAACGACGATCGTAGTAGATGGTCAAGCTGACATGCTTTCTTTTAATACAACCGCTGTAGCACCTTCTGGTGGTGCATTTACTTATGTAGTGACAGATGCGAATAACATGGTACTTGGTATTCCTCCTGGGAATATGGTAGATTTTGACCCAGCAGGGTTGGGCGCATGTATTGTTTACGGACTTTCTTACACAGGAAATTTGACGCTTGCGATGGGAGACGACCTCATGGGTGGTCAGCCATTGAGTGATGATTGTTTTAAATTGACAACGAATAGTATCGTAGTCAATCGTATTGCACCATCTGTGCCAGTAGCTGGTTTCTTTGTTTCTTCTAATACTTCAGGAAATATTGGAACCTTTGCGGTTTCTGCAAATGGAGATGTGGTTCAGAGTTCATTCCCAAGTAATGGAATGGATGCTGATGGTATTTTCTACGATACTGCAAACGATGTGCTTTACCAATTAAATAGAACAAATAATACAGTTGATATATTCAGCAATGTATCAACCAATCCAACATTGGTGACTTCTTCAACTTCTGACTTTACTAATGGTAGAGAAATCGCTGTGACAGGTAGCAAGTTGATCGTAGCACAAGACGCAGCTGCAAGCAACAATGACCAAAATAAATTGATCGTTTATGACATCACTTCTTCTACAATTACTTTGGATAAAGTTTATGATGTAAATATCAACCTTTGGGGAATTCACGCAGATGGTGGCCAATTAATTGCCATTGTGGACAACTCAAGTGACGTTGCTATTTTTGATGATTTCTTTGACCAACCAGCAGGTATGTTAATGCCAACAAGTGTGGTTACGATTGAAAATTTAGTACGCACACATGGTATCCACTATGTAGCGGATAAAGACATGATGTTTTTGACAGATGTAGGAGCAGCAAGTAGCCCAACCGATGGTGCGTTGATTAGAATTAAACAATGGTCAACTGCGAGCGCAGACGGAACGGTAAGCATGATGGAGCAAATCAGAGTATCTGGTGGCTCAAGTGCTTTAGGAAATCCAGTAGATGTGGCTTACGATAATGCAAGTGATGTAGTTTACGTAGCAGAACGTGCCAATGGAGGCGGAAGAGTTTTGGGCTTTAGAAATCCAAACGCAACTGGTGGAATCGCACCAATTTACAATACATTCTTTGCAGGTGCATCAGGTATTCACTTACCTGGTAATGAAGTTAACTTCGATCCATGTGATTTTGTAGATGGAGGAGAAGTTGCCTTGACAACAGGTGGTACTGAAATTACGATCATCGTAGATGGTAATGATGACTTTGTGCCTTTTACTTCAACTGTTTCTGGTAGTGCTGCTGCAAATGGTTACTCATTCACTTACGTAATTACAGACGCAAACGACATGGTATTGGGTGTTCCTCCAGGCAATATTCAAAACTTCGATCCAGCTGGGGTAGGGGCGTGTAATGTTTATGGTCTTTCTTATACAGGTAATTTGATGGTGGCAATGGGTGATAACCTTGCAGGTGGCCAACCATTGAGTAGCGAATGTTTTGAATTGTCAAGCAATAAAATTGTTGTCAATAGAATCGTTCCAGACAATATCGGAGGACAAATCTTTGCTTCTTCTAACAATGAAGGACGTGTCAATATTTTCAATATTTTAAATAATGGAGAAATTGTACCAGATTACTTTACGATTACGGCACCAGATGCTGATGGTATTCACTATGATGAAGTTAATGACGTATTATATCAACTTAACCGTACGGATAATGTGATTAACGTCTATGGAGATGTCAATGCCTCTGTAATGGCTGGTGCGACACCACCATTAATTGCGACTTCAACTTCTGACTTTAACAATGGTCGCGAAATCGCAGTCAGTGGTAACAAATTAGTAGTTGCGAATGATGGTTTAGTTAGTTTTGCTAATGACTTTTTCGTATATGATATCACACCGACGAGTATTACATTGGATAAAGTTCATGATGCAAGTATCAACTTATGGGGTATTCACCTCAATGGCGACCAACTGATTGCTGTTGCAGACAATACAGGTGATATCGTTGTTTATGATGACTTTTTAAATAGTCCAGCAGGAGCAGTTACTCCTACCAAAACCATAACGATTGAAAATCTCGTAAGAACGCACGGTATCACTTATGATGCTGATGAAGACTTTATGATTTTGACAGACGTTGGAGCAGCAAGTTCACCAACCGATGGGGCTTTAATCACAATCGAAAATTGGTCATCTGCAAGTAGCGACAACACGGTTTCTTCAATGGAGCAGGTTAGAGTTGCTGGTGCAACAAGTTTCTTAGGTAACCCAGTAGATGTGGCTTATGATAAAGCCAATGAAACAATTTATGTAGCAGAAAGAGCAAGAGACGGTGGACGTTTACTTGGTTTTAAAAATCTACGTGCATCAGGTGGTGCAGCTCCTTTTTACAATAGATTAGCACCTGGTATCTCAGCAGTAAACTTCATGTCAACAGAGATTTTGTTAGCACCTTGTGCTATGGTGATGGGAGGCGAAGTGTCTTTCACAGACGGAAATACACAGAAAACAACATTGGTTGATAATATGCCAGATGTTTTGGAATTCGCTTCTACAGCAGACCCAATGGGTAACGGACATAGTTTCACTTATGTAATCACAGATGCCAATGGTATGGTGTTAGGAGTTCCTCCAGGAAACTCCAATGATTTTGACCCAGCTGGTTTGGGTGCATGTAATGTTTACGGACTTTCATACACTGGAAATTTAACAGTAGCAGCAGGAGATAATCTTTTGGGTGGACAAGCATTGAGTGATGATTGCTTTGAGCTTTCTTCCAATAGTTTAACTGTAAACCGTATTGCTCCAGCGCCAGTCGATGCGACACTTTTCGTTTCTTCTAATACGCAGAATACAGTTGGTACTTACCAAATTTTAAATACTGGAGATGTCGTTGAAGGTGGATTTGAAGGTGGTGCAGCTGATGCAGACGGAATTTACTACGATAAAGATCAAGACATTTTATACCAATTGAATCGTACTGATAACGTTATTAAAGTTTACAATAACGTAAGTACGAACCCAACAATTATTGCAACATCAACTTCTGACTTTTCTAACGGAAGAGGCTTGACAGTAAGTGGCAATAACTTGGTGGTTGCACAAGATGCAAACGCTGGAAATGGTAATAAATTCATTCTTTATGACATAACGAATCCAGCAGGTATTGTACTAAATAAAATTTATGACTCAACAGTTGACCTTTGGGGAATTCATGCAGACGGCGATCGTATGATTGCAGTTTCTGACGGAACTGGAGACGTAGTGATTTATGATGACTTTTTCAATCAGCCAATAGGAACAATTAATCCTACTCAGACAGTAACAATTGAAGGTTTGGTAAGAACACACGGACTTGATTATGACCGTGCAGACGATATGTTGATTCTTACAGATATTGGTAGTGCAGCAGATAGTAAAGACGGTGCTATCGTGGTAGTAAGAGATTTTGCAGATGTTAGTGCAGACAATATGGTAAGTGCTTCTGAGCAAGCAAGAGCTTTTGCTGGAGCAGACTTTTTGGGTAACCCAGTGGATATTGCATTGGACAAAGCCAACAAGAAAGTTTACGTAGCAGAACGTGCTGATGGTGGTGGACGAGTTTTAGGTTTCTTATTACCTAAATTAAGTGGAGGAATAGAACCATTCTACAATGCAATGAACGCTGGTGCATCTTCTGTATTTATTCCAGAAGGCGATTGTGATTTCTTAACAGGTGGCGCAGTAACCTTCATGGGTGGCGGTACAGTGGAAGATATTACAGTAAACGACGGGATACCTGATGTTTTGACTTTTGTTTCGGATATACCAACATTACCAGGTTATGACACACGTTTTGTGATAACAGATGAGGCAGGAGTAATTTTAGGACTTCCACCAGTAAACTTTGCAGATTTTGAAAATTCTGGAATCGGAGCATGTCGTGTTTATAATGTTTCTTATACTGGAAACTTCATGTTGATGGCAGGAGACAATTTATTTACAGCAACCATCAGTGATGAGTGTAGTGTACTTTCAGATAATTCTTTGACTGTTAATCGTACAGAAATCGTTCGTTTAGAAGGGGTTTCAGATAGAACTGGTGAAAGAACCGTAAGTACCTTAGCGAATCTTTTCCCGATACCAGCTTCAGATGATTTGAACATCGTAATCGAAAGTGCAAATCAAAGAGACGACGTGATTCAGGTGATGAATTTGAATGGAGCGCTTGTTCAGCAATCGAATGTTCAATTGTTGGAAGGACGCAATATGCTTACCATTCAGATTTCGGATTTGCCACAAGGAACTTATTTATTAAGAATGCCTGGCGCAAATATCACTTCGAAATTTATAAAAGCAAACAGATAGTAAAATCTGAAAAGCTATTTTAACATAGTCTTCTAAACGAGACTATTTTAATAAAGCTGTTTCTCTGAAAGGGCAATCGTTTCGTAGCGGTTGTCCTTTCTTTTTTTTAAAGAGCGCAAACTTCTTAAAGGGGCGTTAGCCCCGAAACCGTTTGTAGAAATATGATTAAACCAATGATATTAAGCCCCGCCGCGGCGGGGCGTCACCGTTTGTTAAATTTTAACGGTGCCGGAGCTACGCTCCTAAATTAGGTATTTCTAAGGTTTTTTTACAAACAGAGCCGCCACTAACGTGGCTTTTCCACTTAAATCCACAATGAACTATATTGCTAACTATCAAAAATCATAAAAAACAACCCGCTCCACCTTACACTTAATCGCCAAGGCCCCGACCATATCCCTTTCGGGAAAAAAAGAAAACATAGACCATTGCTCCACCTCTTCGGGTGCCCAATCAATCGCCAATAATTTTGCAGGATCATTTTCCAAAAGCGTCACTTCAAACTGATCCAGTGGAATTGACAATCCGCCACCTTTTGCTTTGATGAAAGCTTCCTTCCGAGTCCAACAATTAAAGAAAACGGCAGGTTGCCGCTCAATCGGTAAATCGAGTAGGGTAGTGGCTTCATTTTTTGAAAAGAAACGAGGAGCGATAACTTCAAATTCGATAGCAGGATCGATAAATTCCAAATCAACCCCAACCGCTTCCTTTTTCGCGAAAGCGAACAAAGCATGCCCTTTAGAATGCGAAACATTAAATTGAAAATCAGGAAACTGAACCAAGTCAGGCTTGCCTTGGCTCCCATAATCAAAAGCAAAACTACTCGCGGAAAATGACAAATACCTGCTCAACAACGCCCTCAAAATACCTCTTGAAGCAATGAAATAGTTCCGATGTTCGGCAAATTTAAAACGGTCAGCTCGTTCTTTTTCTTCTTTGGAAAGGGTTGCCCAAAACGCTTGCGCCTTTGTAGCATCCACTTTGAGATCTGCCTTCCAGACATGAACCTCGTTTTCAACCAAATTAATATTTTGCCGACCGGCCTGCCACATGTTTTTTGTTTTGGATAAAGGTAAAAAGTGTTTGACTAAAGAAAAGTGAAATTAAAGTTGAAGTAAATCAAATTTCAAAGAAATTTGCTCGTGTGGTTCTCCGAACCATCACGCATAATACTCAAATCTCCAGATTTGAGAAGTTGTTGTTCATTCCAATACAGATATTTTCCGCAAATCTGGAAATTTGCAATGATTCGTGACTGTTCAAAGAACAGCACGATCAAATTCATTTCGAATCTTAGATCTTAGTACAGGACATTTTTAGAAACACCTGATTTATTAAAAGTGAGTTTTGAATTTTCGCCTATAAATATCAACCATAATCTGTCCATAATCTGTCATGACAAAAATTGTTATTTACAAATTACGATTTTGTTAATAAAGCCTCGGAGAGGCGACCATATTTATAGAAATTCAACCATATATTGAACCAATATTAGCCCCAGCGGGCGATCATGTCACATTAACGCCCCATTCGGGGCTAACAAAACTCAATCAAAATTTTATCTATAAATATGGTCGCCTCTCTGAGGCTTCTTCAAAACCAAAAAAATCATTTTTGAAAGAAAAATAAAATAGAAAATAGACTTTATTCTGAAATAGTTTGTAGAGCAACGAGTGCTTATTTTTTTGCTAATTGAGGCAAAAAATCTAAGCATAGCCATAGCTACGGTTCTATTTTTTAACGAAAAGTAGCGGAAAAAGAAGTATTCGTTTGCATACGAAATGTTTTAGAATAAAGTCTAATGATAAACCTTTTTTGTCCTGTAAATAGATCTAATATATGCAAATAAAAAGCCCCTTAACTCAATTCGAGTTAAGGGGCTTCCTATATTTTTTTGAATTTTTCTAATTCACTCGAAGCGGTTGATAATTACCCAACTTATAAACCAAATTAATCCCAGTAGTCCAGTACCAATCCATATCTGAACCATCTCCTGAACTCGATATTCCATCAATGAGATCCGACAAAGGATTTCTAAGAGAGAACTCACCAGAAATATTTATTCGTGGGCTTAAATCATATTTTAGACCCGCACCTGCCAGTAAAAGCAGGTTATGCTTTTGTGGATCTTGGTCTTCAGGAGCAATGGCAAAACGACCATTAGCAGCAACGGTTGGATTGGAATACATATAACCCGCTCCTGCGTTAAGATATGGCGAAAAAGTCTTTTTAAATGATCCACTCTGCGTGTATGTCCCTTTTCCCAAAAAGGAATATTCAAAAACTGCTGAAACGTCAACAAAGTTATTGGTAAAACTGAACCCTCTGTCTCTTTCAGAATCGAAAAAGTCATCATCGCCACTAAACTGTCCTACGTTTAGTGCGCCACGAACTGCCATTTTTTCTGCGAGATAATATTTGTAAAGGACACCTCCAGTAATGCCTGCTCCTTTTGGCGAAAACGAAGTCTTAACCAAATCGCCTTGGTACCCAGTGGCTCCAAGAAAAACTCCAAATTCATTTTGTCCAAACGAAAGGAAGGGAAGAGAAATTAATAAAATTAACGAGGAAAAATATTTCATAATTAGATTTTTTGCTTAGAAAATTAGTTAGTGTAAGTCGCGCTCTGAGCGAAGTCGAAGTATCGAAGACTACAAGACAAAAATCAAGGCTAAATTGCTATATGGTTTCACGGTTTTTTAAAACAATCCAACCATGTAACCATTCAACCATTGATCGCAACTTGAATTATTTAATCAAGACTCTGCTCGATTTTATCAGCCAAACCCTCAACAGAAGGTTCTTCAAATATGGTGGTATGTCTTCCAGGTACAACGTGTACTTCCAATGCTTTAGAAAGCGATTCCCATTGTTTTAAATGAAAATTCTTTCCTTCTTTTTCAGCAAATTGCGAACTTCGAATCAGCGTCACTTTTCCATTAAACGGTTTCCAGCTG
>CALLVG010000184.1 GCA_938010715.1 uncultured Saprospiraceae bacterium | reverse complement strand
TCACCTGTCTCTTTATCAACGATTGCTTTTGTTGTTTTGATTGGAATAATTTCATCATCAAATTTACCTGCCGCTTGTGCTGCTGCTGTTCTCATTTGAGATTGAAGACCATATTCGTCTTGTTGTTCTCGACTGATGTTGTAGCGTTTTGCGACGACTTCTGCGGTTCCCAACATAGGCATGTAGGCATTTTTATGAAGCGCTTTCAAATTGGGATCAACCAACTGAAAAGTGTTCATGTTTTTATTCTGAACCATCGATATGGACTCTAAACCACCACCAATGGCGACTTTCATACCATCATGTAAAATCTGCTTTGCAGCGGTTGCAATCGCCATCATCCCAGAAGAACATTGACGATCTATGGTCATACCCGATACGGTCACTGGCAAACCTCCTGCGAGTGCCGCCAAACGTCCGACGTTTGCTCCGGTTGTTCCTTGAGGCAAGGCACATCCCATGATGACATCATCAATTTCAGCGGGATCAACGCCTGCCCTTTTTACGGCTTCTCTTATCGCCCAACCTGCCATCGTTGGTCCGTGTGTGGCGTTCAATGCGCCTTTGTACGCTCGTCCGATTGGAGTACGAGCGGTGGAAACTATTACTGCTTCTTTCATATTAATTTTATTTCTTTGCTAAATCAACGCACTTTACGCACATCGGTTTTCAATAAAATCGAAATATATGGAAAAGTGGAACTTACATCATTAAGTATTACTCAAAAAAATAACTTCCCTCTTCAATTCAAAAAATTAGTGAAGGAAAAACTCATTATCAATCACTTTTCCTTCACTAATTTTTTGAAATCGGGAACTTATTTTTTGAGCGTTCCTAAAGTAGTTTAATAACCATAAAAAAAAATCATGTTTAGATTAGACGGGCAGGTAGCAATTATCACTGGCGGCGCGAGAGGAATTGGGGTCGGAATTTGTAAAATTTTTATAAAAGCAGGCGCTACTGTCGCACTTTGGGATGTCGCCGATGGACAATTGATAGTTGATGAAATTTCGGCGGAAGGCGGAAAAATTTTCTACCAAAAAGTAGATGTCACTTCTAAAGAATCTACTGAAACTGCTGTCGCAGAAATCATGGGAAAACATGGCAGAATCGACATTTTAATCAACAACGCTGGCATCATTCGCGATCGTTCTTTTATGAAAATGTCGGAGGACGAATGGAACTCCGTCATGAATGTCAATGTCAACAGTTTGTTCATAACTTCGAAGGCAGTTTTGCCGCAGATGATAGCTGCAAAATATGGTCGCATTGTTTCGGCATCATCGATCAATGCGATGATGGGTGCTTATGGACAAACGAATTATGGCGCATCAAAAGCAGCGATTCAAGGATTTACTCGATCGCTTTGCCGTGAGGTAGGAAGGCATGGAATTACCGTCAATTGTGTTGCTCCGGGTTTCATCAAAACCGCAATGACCGACAGTATGCCTCCTGAAGTAATTGAGGCTGGTATTAAAATGATTCCAATTCAGCGGATCGGTACGCCCGAAGATATGGGCTATGCTTATTTATTCCTTGCTTCCAAAGAAGGACAATTTATAAATGGAATTACGCTTCACGCGAATGGTGGGATGTATCCGATTTGATTTGTTGAAAGTTGAACGTAATGAGGTTTAAATTTCTAAAAACTAACAGTACAATAGAGTTTATTATGACAAGAATAAAACAAAAGTTTGATCTCACTGGAAAAGTGGCCATCATCACTGGCAGCAGCAAAGGCATTGGTGAATCTATTGCTCGCGGTTTGGCAGAGCATGGTGCAAAAGTCGTCATCAGTAGTCGAAAACAAGATGCAGTTGACGCGGTGGCAGCTAGTTTCCAAAAAGATGGATTGGAAGCAATCGGCATCGCCTGCCACGTCGGAGATGAAGCACAGTTAAAAAACTTAGTTGAAAAAACTGTTGAAAAATATGGCGGCATAGACATCCTTATAAATAACGCAGCAACCAACCCAACCTATGATAAATTGGTAGATACGGACAGCGATGTTTTTGATAAAATCATGAATGTCAATGTCAAGGCATGTTTTACATTGGCCAATCTTTGCTATCCGAGCATGATCAATCGAGGTGGCGGATCGGTGATCAATATTGCCTCGGTCGAAGGTCATAAACCGAGTAATCGGTTGGGCTTGTACAGCGTCAGTAAATCAGCATTGATTATGCTTACCAAAAGTCAGGCAAAAGAATGGGGTCGAAAAGGCATTCGTTCCAATGCCATTTGTCCGGGTTTGATAAAAACGAAATTCAGCTCAGCACTTTGGAAAGATGAAGAAACTTTGGCAAAATTTGTTGGACATCTCCCAAGTGGCAGACCTGCCGAGCCAGATGAAATGGCCGGGTTAGCTGTATTTTTGGCTTCGGAAGCTTCCAGTTATTGCACAGGCCAGTCGTTTACAGCGGATGGTGGATATATGATTGCGGGGTAAACCGCGCCACGTAATGCGGGGCGGTGCTCCGCAATGATTTTGAAAAAAAATCAAAAACGTCGCTTTAGTATTACTCAAAAAATAACTTCCCTCTTCAATTCAAAAAATTAGCTCGAAAAACCTCATTATCAATCACTTTTCCTTCACTAATTTTTTGAAATCGGGAACTTATTTTCTGAGCGTTCCTTAGTAAAGTTGAACTAATAAAGTTTCGAAATTGAAGTGAGTTGTTTTTTCATTTGACGAGGCAAAAACCGCAGACAATGCCTTAGCATTGGCGAGGATTTTTAACGCGTGTCCCGATTTTAATCGGGGAAGTATAATGGAAAAATAACAGCTTCAAATCGAAAGGTTATTTTTTTAGCTTTACTTACTTAGACTTTTTGCTATTGACGAAATCGTTTCTGTGAACTCAAGCGGTATTTGTGGGGCGGTGGTCTGCGTTACGTAAACAGGCGTTCGATTCTACCTTTTTGAATGGCTTGCCATGCCATTGTACAAAACAATCGAGTCGCTTGATTTAGGTTCGCAAATTTTTCGTTAGTCGTCAAACCTTTGTTGTATCGGTAATAGATCTGTTGGACAATGACGGCGATTTTGAACAATCCGTAAGCATAATAAAATACTAAGTTTTGAATTGAACGGCCGCTTTTTTCGGCATATAATTCGACTAATTCCATTCTTCCAGGATTGCCTTCCATGGCAGTTGGAGATGGGATTCCCTGCAAAATCATTGGGTGATCAGTGGCCATTGACCAATAGGCAATCGAAGTTCCCAAATCCATCAACGGATCGCCAAGCGTACACATTTCCCAATCTAAAATGGCGTTGATATTTTGCCAAGTATCATCTTCAAAAACGACATTGTCATATTTGAAATCATTGTGAATCAAACTGTAATCATACTTTTTTGGTTGGTTGGCTTCGAGCCAAGCCATTACTTTTTGGGCTTCGGGGATTTCTTCAGTGGCAGCTTTTAGATATTGTTTGCTCCAATTTCTGATTTGTCGTTCGACGTATCCATCTGGTTTTCCTAATTCGCCGAGTCCGATTGATTTGAAATCTAACTCGTGTAATTCCACGAAAGTGTTCAACCAGCTATCTGCAATTTTTGGAAATTTATCGGGTAAAATTGCTCGCTTTTTTGCTTCTTTTGCGGATAAAATGATGCCGTTCATTTTTTCCATGATATAAAATTGAGCTCCTATAATCTCAACATCATCTGTAAAGCAATAAGCTTTTGGTGCTTTTGTGAATCCTTTATTCAAACCTGTCAAAACCTTAAACTCGCGCGCCATGTCATGTCCTCTTTTGATTGCGCCTTTCGGCGGACGACGAAGGACGAGTTCTTTATTTTCTATTTTTAAAAGATAAGTCAGATTGGAAAAACCGGTTGAAAATTGCTCGACATTCAAAACACTTTCAACATCCGAAATCAATTGATTTTTTTGTAAAAATGCTTTTAGTGGTTGTTCGTTGAGTTCTTCTCCTTTTCTTACTTTTTGCATAATTTTTATTTTAGAAACAAGACCACTTTGTTGTAAGAATCAAGAGGCAAGATGAGGGGCTTATTAAGCTCTTGTCTCTTTCAGCGAAGCGGTCCCCTTCTTTTTAAGCTGTTACTCCTCCATCAATCGGTAACGCTAAACCAGTTACAAAACTTGATTGATCTGAACATAACCAAAGTAAAGCATTCACCTGCTCATTTACTTTGCCAAAACGCTTCATTGGAATCGCTGCTTTCAATTTTTCTGAAATACCTGCTTTATGATTGTCCATCATTTGTGGGTCAAATAATGCGGTCACGGTGAATGCTGGACAAAGGGCATTGATACGAATATTTTTGGTGGCATACTCCATTGCTGCGGATCGAGTCATGCCGACCACTGCGTGTTTACTTGCGGTGTAAGCAGAACTATTTGGCAATCCTTTAAGTCCTGCGATCGAAGCAGTATTGACTATGACTCCTCCTCCCTGTTTGAGCATTTGAGTGATTTCTGATTTCAAACAATAAAAAACGCCTGTTGAATTAATAGACATCACACGTTCCCAGTTTTCGATACTGGCGTCTGCGGTTTTTCCAAGTTGACCACCGATTCCAGCATTGTTGACAGCGATATCCAATCTGCCGTATTTCACGACAATTTGGTTTATCATTTTTTCCACTTCCGTGAAAACGGCCACATTGGTTTTGATGAAAATAGATTGACCGCCAGCTGCTTCGATTTGAGCAACTGTTTCAGCTCCACCTTTTTCATTGACATCCGAGACGATAACTATCGCACCTTTTTCGGCGAAAGCCAAAGCCGCTGCCCGACCGATACCAGATGCAGCACCTGTGATAAGGGTAATTTTTTTTTGAAAATCCATACGTAATTTGGAGCAGCACTCCGCGACTATTTTATGATTGAAAACGAGTTTTTATGCCTACAAATGTATCAAAAGAAATCAGACTCTTATACTTTTATTTTTTGCTGCAAGTTCGTTAATCCAAAACAAAATATTTCTATATTTGCCTTCGTATAAAACAAAATGATTTATGGCTTCAGAAAACAAGATAATCTTAAATGGCGTCGAAGTACGAACCAAAACAACTGATTTTGGGGAGTTTCTCTGCATCACTGATTTAGCGAAAGTCGTGGGTGATAAAACTGGAAAGATAATCTTGAATTGGTTCAGAGTCATTTCCACTATAGAATTTTTGAAGGAATGGGAACTTAGATACAATCCAGATTTTAATGTACTCGAATATGAGTACATTAGAAAAGAAGCGGGAACGGTTCGGTTTTCCTTGTCTTCTTCCAAATGGATCAAAAAAACCAACGCCAAAGGAATTCTCTCAGAAGCGGGAAAATACGGTGGCACTTACGCCCACAACGCTATTGCCCTCGAATTTTGCTCGGCAGTCAGCCCTGCCTTCAAATTGGGCGTTTATTCCGATTACCTCGAATTGAAAGAAAAAGCTGCTCAAAGTTTAATCAGCACCTATAAATTCTATCTCGAAAAAATTGAAGACAATACATTGGAGGCCAATCAATTGGCGCGAATGCTGACAGAGGAATTTAATAAAGACAAGAAAAAATTGGGGTAATCCACTTTTAATGAGGGCAAACACATCAAGAAATTCTATAGATTTTTTGCTAAAAAAAATGTCTTTTTAGGCTTGTGTATTCGGAACTTCAGTTCCGCCGATGGTTGTTTTTTTTTCAATTAGCAAAAAAATAAGCATTCGTTGCGCTACAAACTATTTCAGAATAAAGTCTAATATTTCAAAAATCGTTGAGCACCTATTCCATTTTCAGTTTTGATTTTCAAAATATACATACCTTTAGCTAAATCACTAATATTTAGCGACTTAGAATAGATCAAACCAACATCAGTAGTAGATATTTGCTTTCCATCCAAGTTCCATATTTCGAACTGACCAACGGTAGGCTGTTCGAGTTTTATATCCAAAAAGTCTGAAGCAGGATTAGGAACAATGCTAAATGAAATGGCCAACGGATCATTTACATTTGATGGTTCAAAATTAATCGGCGGGTCAAATTGGCTGCCTGAATTTAGAACTTCCTTTGTGCTCCTATTTTCAATCCATGCCAAAATATACATTTCGTTGATATCCCAATTGAATTCAGATTTAAAATCAAAAGAAAACGATCGAGCGCTCCCAGTATCTGCGGGAGTAAATGAATCTCCATTTTGCTTGGCTAATTTTCTGAGCACATTGTAATGTTTAGCCTCTCCATTTATGGCCGAAAAATCAACTACCTCTTCAACTGCTGCGATCATCAATCTCAAATCTCCTGAAGGAATATCACCCGTAGTATAGACATTCACAGTTCCTCTCATTTCGATTCCAGTTATATCAACATTGACCTCCACGCCTAAACTTGTCCTTTGATTTAATCTTTGCTTTATCGCCTCATCTGTAATGATTGCGGTGCCCATTGTTGCTTCGCCATTTAGTAGAACTGTTGGCGTTTCAGTCACCTCATTAAAATTCTTTCTTGCCGTGTTATCATTTACATTTTCTAAATAAAAAGGACAACTAGCGGAAGGAATCGCAGGGTGAACCGTCAGATGATGCATGTCGCCTTCATGATTTTCTACAATGTCAAAAAAGACCATGTTCTCCGTAGCACAAGGTGTACAGATAGTGTTTGTGAAACGCTCCGTAAATAAATATTTTTTAGCGGTTTGACCTATGGTTTCAAGAGCTAGAAAAAGAAGAAAAGATAAACTCAATATTCTAATCATGGCAAATTATTTAAATTGAAATTTTTTCAAATGGAATTTTTTAAGAATCCATCTCAAAATACAGCGTTTATTTGAGGTGTTGAAATATGTTTCTATTAAAAATTGAATTGAGTCGTCTATTGTAGATATTTTGGAAAACGAAATGCACCCTTTATTTTTCAAAAAGCTGAGGTTTGTTTTAAAGCTTGTTTAAAAAATGAATGAATTTTGCAATGATTTTTTGCGACTTCCGAGCGACTTCCGAGCGACTTCGCGGAGCACCGCTCCAGGTTACGAAACGACTTTCGCACCATCGGCAACTCTCACCTCTAATGGTGTAAGTTCTTTGCCAAATTGTTCTCGATAAGCCTTTGCAGAAAAGGCGATAAATTCACTAACATTCTTTTTTTCAACAATAGAAATAGTACATCCTCCAAATCCGCCGCCCATCATTCGACTTCCTAAAACATACTCTACCGTTTTAGATTGATCAACCAAAAAATCTAACTCTGTACAACTGACCTTGTACAAGTCAGTTAGACTTGCATGAGAGGCATACATCAATTCGCCGAGAAGTTTGATGTTTCCTTCTTTTAGAGCTTTCGCAGCAGCGAGGGTTCGTTCATCTTCAGCAACGACATGGGTGCATCGGTCATAAACATTGGGCGGCAAAATGTCTTTTGCAGCCACAACCTGATCCAATGAAACATCTCTAAGTTTCGTAATTTCTAATCCTGATTTTTGTAAAATTTCGACGCCCGCTTCACACTCCGAACGTCGAGTATTATACGCTGAATCTGCCAACGAATGCGAGACATTCGTGTTCAACAACAAGATTTGATAATCGCCCAATTCCAATGGAAAATATTGATACTCCAATGAGCGACAATCGAGCAGCATAACCTGATTCTTCTTTCCATGCAAAATGGAAAATTGATCCATAATGCCACCCATCATTCCAATAAAATTATGATCCGCCTGTTGAGTGATTTTAGCCATTTCAATTTTAGAAAAATTCAAATCAAAAATCTCATTCAACGCATACAAAAAACTGACTTGCAAGGCTGAAGAAGAGCTCACTCCCCCACCCAAAGGAATATTTCCGCCAAACTTACAATCAAAACCTGTGAGCTTT
>CALLVG010000183.1 GCA_938010715.1 uncultured Saprospiraceae bacterium | reverse complement strand
GTTGAAAAAGTGAATTTGAACTGTTTCGCAATCGCTCTCAATTGCTTAAAAGTCCAGTTGTCTCTCACTTCGCCGAAAGGCACAATTCCTTGCTCGTTGATAGATTTTGTATCGTCAGGAATTACTTTGTCCATGTCGATTTGATTCACAAAACCGAGACCTGTACAACTTTTGCACGAACCATAAGGAGAGTTGAACGAGAAGGTATTCGGAGAAGGCTCTTCGTAAGAAAGTCCTGTTTCTGGATCCATCAAAGTTTTGGAGTAACCTTGAATCGTTCCACTATCCACATCCTGAATCATAATGAGACCATTCCCCATTTTCAACGCCAAAGTCATCGAATCACGCAAGCGATCTCGACGGTCTTTGGTCATTTTGATTCTATCGATTACGACTTCGATATCGTGAATTTTGTATCGGTCGAGTTGGATGCCTGGTTTCAAATCAATGACCTCGCCATCGACGCGCATTTTGGTATAACCTTGTTTTCTGATTTGCTCAAAAAGTTCGCGGTAATGTCCTTTTCGACCACGAATCACAGGCGCAAGAATCAGTATTTTTTTATTAGAAAAATTGTCGAAAATGTGGTCAATCATCTGGTCCTCCGTGTAGCGAACCATCTTCTTGCCCGTTTTGTAAGAATAGGCTTCTCCTGCTCGCGCAAACAACAATCGCATAAAATCATACACCTCTGTAATCGTCCCAACTGTCGAACGGGGGTTCCTGCCCGTCGTCTTTTGCTCAATCGAAATCACTGGACTCAAACCCGTAATATGCTCGACATCTGGCCGCTCCATGCTACCGATAAACTGTCGCGCATAACTCGAAAACGTCTCCATATATCGACGCTGTCCTTCTGCATAAATCGTATCAAATGCCAACGATGATTTTCCACTGCCACTGATGCCTGTTACGACCACTAATTTATTACGCGGAATTTTGACATTCACGTTTTTGAGATTATGCTCTTTGGCGCCGATAACTTCGATGAATTCCTGTTCGTTTGCGAGTTTGCTCATTGATTAAAGTTCAAATAATGATTCTTAATTGGTGTCTTTTTTTGAGCTAAAAATTTATTTCCACTCATTCAAAGATTGTCATGATTGTTTGATTGCTGAATTGTTATGCAATAGCGACAAAATAACAATCAAACAGTTCAACAATTTAACAATCAACAGATATTAAAGCGTAGAAAAATCTTTTAGTTCGATTCTAATTGTAAACTTAGAAATACTGATGTTTTGGTTTTAGGTCAATCTGTAAAGATAGTTCTAAAAGTTGTTTTTGGGAAAAATTGAGATAAAGAATTTGCACTTTTTTGTTTTTGATTGAAAAACTTTATGTTTTAATTTTTCGTATTAAAATAAATTATATTTTTACGTCTAATTTGGTTTGTGTGATAAATCATTCGCTCATTCCGACATTCTAAAATTCACTCATTTTTATATGAACATTGTATATTTCGTTTTAACAGGCGCACTTTCAGGCTGGGCAGCAGGTCAATTGTTGCGTGGCACCCACTTTGGTTGGATGGGAAATATTATTATTGGCGTTATCGGTGGTGTGGTTGGCGGCTGGGTTTTTAAGTTTTTCGGTATTGAAGTCGATAATGATTTGGGCGGTTCGTTGATCACTTCGATTGCTGGAGCAGTGATTTTGTTGTGGGCAGTTTCCAAAGCGGAGAGTGGGTCGAAAGGGAAAAAGAAACGTCGATGAAAATCCAAGTCTCTTTAGAGACAAATTTATTAAATTTGTAATTTCTGATTTGACGCAATAAATCTTTTTTTAGAAGTTGTTTAAGAATTCATGATTTCGCGAAAGTGAGAAAATTTTATTCTGAACAAGGCAAAAACCGCAGTCGATACCTTAGTATCGCCGAGGATTTTTAACGTAGTTCAGGATAAAATTTGCCACTTGCAGCCAATCAATGAGTTTTTAAACTACTTCTTAAGTAAAAGTGTTGAATACAAAACTTTCTAAATTCATGAATGCACTTGTAATATCTGGAGGAGGAAGTAAAGGCGCCTACGCCGGTGGACTTGCCGAATACTTGATAAAAGATTGCGGAAGAGATTACGACATATATATTGGAACTTCAACCGGGGGATTACTTGCTCCGCTTTTGGCTGCTGGAAAATTAGATGCTGCTAAAAAAGCATTCACAACAGCCAGTCAAAAGAGCATTTATAAAGTTTGCCCTTTTATTATAAAAAAACATGGACCTGGAAAATTTTCTAGTTCTATCAATCACCTTGGTATTATCAAGATGTTTTTGAAACGTGAAAAAACATTTGGAGATAGTACTAATTTACGGAAGTTGATCAAAAAATTTTTTCTAAAAGAAGATTTTCAAAGAATAAGAGACACTGGAAAAATCGCCTACGTAACCGTTTCAAATTTGACCAATGAAGTAGTTGAGTACAAATCTACTAATGATTATGAGTACGATGAATTTTGTGATTGGATGTGGGCTTCGGCCAATGCACTTCCCTTCATGAGTTTATTTGTGAAAGATGGAATTGAGTATGGTGATGGTGGTTTTGGTTCAGTTATCCCCATTCAAAAAGCAATTAACAAAAAAGCGAAGTGGATTGATGTGATAGCCCTTCGACCTATGAAAAAAATTAAGAGCAATGCTCCTTCTGCCAACGTTTTTGGATTGTTAGCCAAGACTTTTGAATTTGTCCTGAATCAAATAAGTTTGGATGATTTGACAATTGGAAAATTGGAAGCGAAGCATTGTAAAGTGGACATCAATTATTATTACACACCTCGTATTTTGTCAGACCAGGTTTTTATTTTTGACCCTGAGCAAATGAGTAATTGGTGGAACGAAGGACACGAAGTTGCTAAAATATCTACGCCTGCCACTCAGTGTTTGCATTATAAAATGAAAAACAATCCAATCAAGCCCGAGCATTTGGGAGAGGACTTGGAATTGATGTAACTTTGGGTAGTAAATAGGACACGGATTGAACGGATCCTTTTGGATATTGGGGCGTTGATGGGGGCGATGGAGGAGGTGTTGAAATTGAGGGTTTGATTTTTTTTTTTGGGACACTG
>CALLVG010000182.1 GCA_938010715.1 uncultured Saprospiraceae bacterium | reverse complement strand
ACTCGACAATGGAAAGCCGATATGGCTCGCGCGCAAGGTTGATATTCCAAGAGCGTCTTCTAATATTCGATTTTTCGCGCAAGCGGTTACTCAATTTTCTTCGGAATCACATGAGATGGCGGATGCGATTAATTATACGTTGCGTAGTCCGATTGGAGTGGTAGGAACGATTTCTCCGTGGAATTTGCCGCTCTATTTATTCACTTGGAAAATTGCGCCTGCGTTGGCAGTGGGCAATACGGTCATCGCCAAGCCATCGGAAGTAACACCGATGACGGCTTATCTTTTTTCTAAAATTTGTATCGAAGCAGGTTTGCCGAAAGGCGTTTTAAATATCCTTCATGGTGATGGTCTCAACGTCGGTGCAAACATGACGAAGCATCCGGGAATCAAAGCAATTTCATTCACCGGAAGTACGCGTGTTGGTCGCGAAATAGCAAGTGTCGCAGCTCCAATGTTTAAAAAGATTTCATTGGAAATGGGTGGGAAAAACCCAAATATCATTTTTGCTGATTGTGATTATGACTTGATGTTGAGTACGACGATACGTTCGTCTTTTGCCAATCAAGGGCAGATTTGTCTTTGTGGTTCGCGTATTTTGGTTGAAAAACCACTTTATGAAAAATTCAAAAAAGACTTCGTAGAACGAGCAAAGAAATTGAAGGTCGGCCCACCAACGAACGATGACACAAAAGTCGGAGCCATCGTTTCAAAACCACATTTTGAAAAAATACTTTCTTACATAGAATTGGCAAAAGAAGAAGGCGGAACCATCCTAACAGGTGGTAACATCGTTCAGCCAAAAGGTCATGAAAATGGCTGGTACATCGAACCAACAATCATTGAAGGCCTTCCCCATGATTGCCGAACGAATCTGGAAGAAATCTTTGGCCCAGTCGTCACCATCATGCCATTCGAAACAGAAGAGGAAGCATTGAAATTTGCGAACGTTACGGACTATGGTCTCTCGTGTACGATTTGGACGGAAAATTTATCACGCACACAGCGAGTGGCTAAGAAAATTCAGGCAGGTATCGTATGGGTTAACACTTGGTTGCACCGTGATTTACGAACGCCTTTTGGTGGTGTCAAAAGTTCTGGCGTTGGTCGCGAAGGCGGATTGGAAGTACTCCGCTTTTTTACGGAACCTAAGAACATTTGCATAAAATATAAATAATTTACCTTTGGTTTTGAATCAGGGCTTGGTAAAGAGGATTCATGAATCCTCTCTACGAATCATTGGCCTTTTGTGGTTCAATCATTTATAGAAGAAAAGAATGGCAAAGTATTCAACAGGTTTAGCTTTCGCTAAAAAAATGGACAAAGCAGATCCATTGAAAGGTTTCAGAAAACGGTTTCATTTACCAAAGCAGAAGAATGGAAAACCATATATTTATTTATGTGGAAACTCGCTTGGTTTACAGCCAAAAGATACCGCAGCAGCACTCCAACAAGAATTGGTCGATTGGCAAAACTTCGGCGTGGAAGGGCATTTTCATGCGAAAAATCCATGGATGCCATATCACGAATTTTTGACCAAAGCAATGGCAAAAGTCGTTGGCGCAAAGCCAATTGAAGTCGTCGTGATGAATACGCTCACAGTGAATTTGCACTTGATGATGGTTTCTTTTTATAGACCAAAAGGCAAAAGGAAAAAGATCGTCATCGAAGCAGATGCTTTTCCTTCTGATAAATATGCCGTGGAATCTCAGATAAAACATCATGGCCTCGATCCTAAAAAATGCCTGATCGAACTCAAAGCTAGAGAAGGCGAAGAATGTCTCAGAGAAGAAGACATCAAAAAAGTCATTGACGAGCAAGGTGATAATATTGCGCTAATCATGTTGGGTAACACCAACTACTACACGGGGCAATTTTTCGATATGAAAAAAATCACGGAATGGGGACATGCAAAAGGATGTATGGTTGGATTCGATTGCGCCCACGGTGCAGGGAATGTAGAGTTGAAACTCCATGATTCAGGATGTGATTTTGCGGTTTGGTGTACTTATAAATATTTGAATTCTGGGCCAGGAAGTTTGGGCGGTGCTTTTATCCACGAGCGACATGCACATGATAAAGATTTGCCTCGATTTGCAGGTTGGTGGGGACATAATAAAAAGACGCGTTTCAAAATGCGAGATGGGTTTGATCCAATCCCTGGAGTAGAGTCTTGGCAATTGAGTAATCCTCCAATTTTATCGATGGCAGCGATTTGGGCCTCCCTGAAAATTTATGAGGAAGCTGGTATGAAAAAGCTACGCAAAAAAGCGACTTTACTAACAGGCTATCTCGAATTTTTAGTCAATCAACTCGGAGAAGATACCGTTAAAATCATTACTCCTGCCGACCCAAAACAACGAGGTTGTCAACTTTCCATACAAGTGAAAAATGCCGATAAAAAGTTATTTGATTTAGTGACAAAAGAAGGTGTGATTGCAGATTGGCGAGAGCCTGATGTGATTAGAATTGCACCAGTTCCGTTGTACAATTCCTTTGAAGATGTTTATCGTTTTAGTAAAAGTTTGGAGAAGGCGATTAAGAAATTTAGTTAAGCAAAATGAGGAGTTCGAGCGAAGCCGAGAACGAAAAAGCAGAGATCGGATTTCACTCTTTCTTTCTCGGCTTCGCTCGAACTCCAGCTTGGTTTTTCCTTTCAAGGCATAAAAAAACGTCTGCCTTAAAATAAGACAGACGCATCAAAACAAAACGAAAAACCAACTTTAAACAAGTTTCTTTATAATGTAATACTTAACCGAAAGCCACAATAATTTGTTTCGTCAAGTATGTTAATTATTTCTAAATATGTAGATAAAAGTTACACTTGGTTCTATTGCAAAAATCTAGCCAGCTTTTAACCGTACAGGAATTTCTTGCGTTTCTCCTCTTCTGATAACTCTCATCGATAAAGTCTCACCAACACTAGAACGTCCAATAGCTTCTTGAAGTTCAGGGACTGACTGAATTGTTTTTCCATCCACTGCTACAATCACATCTTTTGGCAACATTCCAGCAAATTGAGCAGAACCTCCATCTACTAATTCTTGAACAACGACTCCCTGTGTAATAGTAAGACCAAGTTCTTTTGCGTACTCCTCATCTAACTCGTGGATTGAGACGCCAAGATATGGTCGTTGGTAACTTCCATTTTCAATTATATCGTCAGCGATTCTCGCAACGATGTTGATTGGGATAGCAAAAGAGTATCCTTCAAAAGAGCCAGTACGCGTAGAAATCGCTGTATTGATTCCCAACAATCTTCCTTGTGCATCAACCAAAGCACCGCCACTGTTTCCTGGATTTACGGCTGCATCTGTTTGGATAAATGATTCAATCGCATCATTTCCTTGAATGATGTTGATGTCTCTTCCCAGTGCACTGATGATGCCAGCGGTAACAGTTGAGTTCAAATTAAAAGGATTTCCAACAGCTAAAACCCATTGACCTACTTT
>CALLVG010000181.1 GCA_938010715.1 uncultured Saprospiraceae bacterium | reverse complement strand
TCTCTGGTTTTACTTTTGGCCTTGGTTTCAAAGTTAATCGTTTTAGAGTGGACTATGGTCGCGGTCTTTGGCACCTGGCAGGTGGGATGAATCACTTCTCTATTTCTACTAATTTGAAGGAGTTTACGAAGCGGAATAAGGTTGTTAATTAAAGAGCATGTTGCTCGTAAGATTCTCTGAATCGTCACGCAATATTCTCAAATCTCTATATTTGAGTATTCAAAATCAATTAATTTTTAAGATTTTTTAAATCAAAGCATCTGTTGATATTCTCTTTGCAGTTGTTTTGATCAACTGTAGCTTCTTCCATTTGTCCATCGACTTCTCTTAAAATTTTACCCGTGATGCATACTTTGTCATAGGATATGCTGGTTTTTCCAGTTGTGCATTTGTCATTTGGGTCAGTTAATTTCTTTACACGTCTTTTTACGCCTCCAGAATAAGTTTTGAATTCCTCTGAAAAAGAACTTTTCACTTCATTGTTTAAATAATATTTGAAATTGAGATTTAGTTGATACTGAATAGCATGATTTATATTTTTCCCTTTATCCAAAGAAAAATAAATGGTATTCTTCTCTTTTACAAATTCGATTGTAGGGCAGTAGAAATTAGTTTTTTTATAAAAATCTGGACACTCTTTATGATAGCCTTTCTTTTCAATTTTCGCGAAAATTTCAATTGAATCTCCAAGTACTAAATTTTTTAATTCAATTGTAGAATCTAATCGACTATTGAATTTTTGCGCTTGTTGATACAAAACCATTTCGTTGTGAACAACTTTTGTTTCTAAATCTAAGGGATAAATGTCATATTCAATTAAATCTGACAAAACATGGAATCTGACTTGCGCCGGCTTATCTCTTGTAGAATTGGAAAATTTACCAGAAGGACAATTCCAACCAGATTTTTTATAACGTTCACGGGTATCCAAATAATTAGTGTACATATCCCATTGAGAAACAGTCAATGGTTCCCCGTTTAGTAGTAACAAAATTGGGTTTTCTAAAATGTGTAGTGTAAATCGATCTATAGAATCTGTTGGGCTCTTTATATCGACCTCTGCTAATGAAGCTTGAAGGTAGTATCGAGGCATACCATTCATTTCTCTCATTAAACTAAAGTCCTTGTTTTTACTAAACATTGAATCTTGGTTCTCAATAAAGTAAACATGTTTCTGCCTTAAGCTATCCAACTTTCTTGAAGCTACTCGACTTCTTAAATTTAATTCTTGAATTAATTCTGGATTATTAAAATAGGGCTGTAATTCTTCTTCTGAAACTTGAACGCTTTTGAGAGTGGTTTTCAAGTCGTAATTTTTGGATAGAAATGGAAAGTTTACAGGAAATGTATTTTTACTTCTTTCTATCAAATAATCTTCAAATTTATTTTTGAAATGCTTTTCAAAAATTAGAAGCCGTTTTGCTTCTTCTTTTTCTTCTGGTAACATCGGATTAATTTCCTCATTTTTTGTGAAATCCAGTGCGCAGTAAATTTTTAAATTAAGCATATCACCAAAATACTTGCTAAAATAACCTAAAGTTTGTTGGTAATAATAGCTTCGATTTTGAAGTGGGGTAGTAAAGATTTCAATATTGATTTCTTCTTTTTCTTTAATTAATTTCTCGAAATATATTTGAAAGGCATTTCCATCTTTTTGAGCAGCTTCCATCTCTTCATCAAAATAAAAGGAAGTATTAATTTTTTGTGATAAACAAATTGTACTGATGGAAATAGAAATTAGAAATGTGTAAATTTTCATGTTGGATTAGTTTTCATGCAAGATAGCAACAAGTTTTTAAAACAAAAAAAGCGAAAGAGTCGAAACTCTTCCGCTTTAAACGAGATTTTGTCTGTGTATACTAAAATTATTTTTTGCCGTTCATAACAGCTTTAGGGCTTTTTTTTGCCTGTACAACATTTCTTCCGATACTGTTGTAGTAGAATCCGTGTTTTTCCATGGTCTTAGAATCGTAAAGATTACGACCATCGAATACAACAGGAGCGCCCATTAATTCTTTCATTACTTTGTAGCTTGGCGTTCTGAAAACGCTCCACTCTGTAACGATAGCCAATGCATCAGCACCGATTACCGCTTCATATTGTTCTGAGACGAAAGTTACTCTATCACCGAACATTTCCTTAACATTGTCCATTGCTTCTGGGTCATAAGCTTTCACTTTTGCTCCTTGGCTCAACAAGTCTTCGATAATATATAATGCTGGTGCCTCACGGATATCGTCTGTGTTAGGTTTGAAAGCCAATCCCCACATACCGATAGTTTTACCTTTAAGGTTACCACCAAAGTATTCCGTAATTTTTTCAGAAAGAACGTGTTTTTGAATGCCGTTCACATTCATAACTGATTTCAAAATTTTGAAATCATAATTATTTTCTTCAGCAGTTTTGGCCAATGCTTGCACATCTTTAGGGAAACAACTTCCACCATAACCAACACCTGGGAAAAGGAATCTTTTACCAATACGACCATCGCTACCCATACCGATTCTTACTTTATCAACGTCAGCACCTACCTTTTCACAAAGGTTAGCGATTTCGTTCATGTAAGAAATTCTGGTTGCCAAGTAAGAGTTTGCTGCATATTTAGTCATTTCAGCAGAACGCTCATCCATATAAATAATTGGATTTCCTTGACGTACGAATGGTTCGTATAGACGGTGCATTACTTCTTTTGCTTTTTCAGAATCTGTACCGATAACAACACGGTCAGGCTTCATGAAATCATCAACAGCAACACCTTCTCTTAAGAACTCAGGATTTGAAACTACATCAAAAAGAGATTCATCAAGATTTTTAGCCAATGCTTTGTGTACTCTTTCAGAAGTTCCAACAGGAACAGTACTCTTATCAACAATTACTTTGTAATCAGTGATGATTTTTGAAAGATCATTTGCAACACCTAATATGTATTTTAAGTCAGCTGAACCATCTTCTCCAGGAGGTGTAGGCAATGCTAAGAAAATAATTTCCGCATCTTTGATACCTTCTTTGAGGTTGGTAGTGAAGTGAAGTCTTCCTTGACGAGTGTTTCTTTCAAATAAAGTTTCGAGACCAGGCTCGTAGATTGGAACTTCACCGTTGCGCATTCTTTTGACTTTATTTTCGTCAATATCAACACAGATTACGTTATTTCCAGTTTCGGCAAAACAGGTACCGGAGACAAGTCCAACGTAACCCGTACCTACGACAGCAATATTCATTTTTAGATCGTTTAAGTTTATGAAATTTATAAATGCAAAAATATGATTAATACCAATAAGTTATGTACCCTATAATATGGAATTTACAATACGAAATAATTGTAACATGTGTTACCTTTCGTTTTTTTGGCCGATGTTTGGCTATACTATTGTATCTCGATTTTTTCTAAAACGAGTCAGTTGAGATGCTAATTTCTTTATTTATTTAAACCGACATAATTCTTTGAAAGAAATCAAAGCAGTCTTTTTTTATAAATAAATTTTAATAGGGTACAAAAATAAATACTGTACAATTGAGTAACAGCAATCAATTTGTGTAACAACTCTTAGAAATAAAGAAGGGGAATCGATTGTTCGGTACACAAATATATAATTTTTTTTAGAATAAATCTTTATCACTTTTGTGGAATACACTCAAAGTTCGGATTCGAGATATCTTCTATTCATTTCCCGTTCAGTTGATTATCCTCCATGTTAGAAGCAACATCATGCTTCTATTGTTATGGATATTTCTTGCCTTATTAATGACTGGGAATTTTGCAAGAAGTTTCGGGTTTCGACATTTATTTTTGAATCCTGAATACTTGGGCGATGTTAATGCCATTAGTTATTTTCTTACGGGGTTGGCTTTTGGTGGATTATTTATGAGTTGGAATTTGACGACCTACCTTTTATCAACTCACCATTTTCCTTTTTTAGCAACGTTAAAACGACCGTTCACTAAGTTCTGTTTGAATAATTCAGTTATTCCAATTGTTTTCTTTTTCCTCTATTTGTGGTACGCCTGCTTCTCTCAACTCTACTATGAATTCAATGAAGGTCTTTCAGTTGTTTTAAATCTTTCGTCATTCGTTTTAGGAACAATTTGCACTATCGTTTTCTTTGCAATTTATCTCACCTTTACCAATAAGGATATCTCTTTTTATAGGAAAAGAACGGGCAAGGAAATGCCACCCAATAGGTTAAACCAAATGACTCCAGGGCGAAGGGGAATGGATATGGAAAGGGTTAAAAGCGACGAAAACAGATGGAGAGTGGATACTTACTTAAGCGAACAACTGCGCCCTCGCGTCGTGCGAAGTGTTGCGCATTATGAAACAAAATTTCTACTTAGAATTTTCAAGCAAAATCACCTCAATGCCTTTTACGTCCAATTAGGAACGCTAATATTATTGATGGGATTGGGTTATTTGATGGATTATAAAGTCTTTAGGATCCCTGCTGGAGCGAGTATGTTTGTGCTATCAAGCATTGCCTTCGCTGTAATAGGAGCTATCAATTATTGGCTACATCGTTGGCGATTTACGATGTTGATTGCTTTCCTAATATTTGTAAATTTTCTGACCAAAAGTTCTCATCTAAGTCATCAAAACCAAGGATACGGATTGAATTACAAAGAAGAATTGTCAGAATATTCTTTTGATCGATTGAGAGAAGTGACCTACCCAGATAGCGTAACCGCTCAGGCAGATTCGGTTTTAACCATTTTGGAAAACTGGAAAAAAAATCTGGGAGAAGAAAAACCTAAAATGGTCATCACAAGTGTGAGTGGCGGCGGATTGAAAGCAGCGGTATGGGCGATGAAGGTTTTGCAAACCTCTGATAGTTTGACCAATGGACATTTTATGGAACATACTGCCTTAATGACAGGGGCCTCAGGTGGTATGATTGGAACGGCTTACTATCGTTCTTTACATTTAGAAAATAAATTGGGAAATCTTTCTAATCCTAATGACCCAGTTTATTTAGACAACATTTCGAAAGACCTGCTCAATTCAGTGAGTTTTTCGATTGTTTCCAATGATATCTTCTTGCCCTTTAGTGGATTCTATTATGGAGAACATCGGTACATTAAGGATAGAGGCTACATGTTTGAAAAGCAGCTAAACGAAAATACGGGTTACATCATGGATAGGCCACTTTCCTACTTCAGGCAACCTGAATTGGACGCCAAAATTCCAATGGTGATTGTTTCTCCTTCCATTGTAAATGATGCTCGTCGATTGTTGATTTCTCCACATGGTGTTTCTTTTTTATCATCGGTAAGTTTTGAGATGGATAACGAAACAGGTTCAGAAATTGATGCAGTGGACTTTCATAGCCTTTTCAAAAATCAAGAAGCAGACAGCCTACGATTTACTTCTGCTTTGAGGATGAATGCGACCTATCCCTTCATTTTACCGAATGTTCATTTGCCAAGCAAACCCGCGATTGAAGTGATGGATGCTGGTTTTAGAGATAATATGGGGATACTTTCTGCGGCTCGATTTATTCAAGTTTATCAAGAATGGTTACGAGAGAATACATCGGGAGTGGTTTTGATTCAAATCAGTAGTATGAATTTGGGAACCGAAATAACCCCAAGTGATAACCAAGGAATTGTCGAATCACTTTTTTATCCGTTAGGAATTTTTAGTCATTTATTGCGCCTCCAAAACTTTGAACATGATGCCAATCTCAGTTATCTCTACGACATCATGGGCCCAGGAAAATTTGAAGTAATCAGAATGAATTACAAGCCAACGCGAGAAAATGAACTTGCTTCGATGTCATTTCACTTAACCAAACGAGAGAAAAAAGATATTGAAGATGCGATAAACTTATCTGCGAACCAACGTGGGTTGGAAAGAATCCGACAAGTTGTCCAAATAAAGAAATAGACTGGGAGGTGCGAGTACGCCTCAACTCATCAAAAACGAAAGCCACAAATTTACACAGATTTCACAGATTGAGTATTTAATAATCCGTGAAATCTGCGAAAATCCGTGGCTAAATAATTGTCGCTCTAAGCAAGACGTATCGCATCAAAAATTGTACGTAAAACCAACTCTCAAGTCGATAGGTAGATTAACAACATCTTCTGGTGCAAGAAGGTCGTAATTGAGCTGAATCTCATACCCAAACTTAGAAAATCCAGAGCTATTATAACCAACTCCTACGTAATACGAATCTCTAAATAATCGTTTGGTTTCCAATTTGTCATCAAGCGTGATTTGTACCCCACCAAAACGACTTGGATTTTCGATGGCACAAATTCCATTTTGATCGGTCAAGCATTCATCACCACGAAGTATGTATTCGGTATGGGCGTAAATTCCGAAAGGTGATTTTGCTCTGGCAAAAAGTCCACCTCCATAATCCAATTGATTGTAAGTGATAATATTGCTAAACCCAAAATCTACTCTTCCAGAAGTGTAAGAAAGTTCCGCTCTCGGACCAGCAGAAAACCATTTGTTTATTTTGAAACCTACCATTGGTGATAACCCAATTGTAAATTCGCTTTGCTGATTGGTTCCGCCAAAATTCAAACTACCACCCGCTCCATACCACAATCGTTCTTGCCAGTTGATAGCGTTGTCTGCTTTTTGTTCTGTTTTTTTCTTTTTCTTCTTTTTCTTCTTGCGTCTGCGTTGTGCGTCCATATCTTCCGGAAGCATAAATAAGGCTATTAAAACAAGAAACGTGATTCTAAATACATTCTTCATGATAAACAGTTTTGAAGGTTACGAACTACTTTAATTACAAAAGTAGGTAAACTATAGATTTTGAGGGTTGCGTTTTTATTTTACTTTTAACCCTTTTATCAGATTTATTAATAAACCTTAACGTTAAAGCCATTGTCTCGTTCAATCATTAAGACCTCAATTTTGCAATCAACCACTAAATATTTAGTCTGTTTAACGATTCTTTTAGGAATTGTTGGAGGTTGTCAGAATACTAAAAAGCCAAAAGTGGAAAATAAGCCAAAAGTGGAATCAAAAGATTTGAAAATTCAAGATCGGGTTTTTTATAGTATTTTCATTCGTTCCTTTTTTGACTCGAATGGAGATGGCATCGGTGATATCGACGGTATTACTTTGAAACTCGATTATCTTCAACGATTGGGTATCAATGGTTTGTGGCTGTCGCCTTTTCACCCATCCGATAGCTATCATAAATACGATGTCAAATCATACACTCAGGTAGATCCTGAGTACGGCACCCTCGAAGATTTTAAAAACCTAATCGAAGAGGCACACGAACGCGACATGGTCGTTGTGATGGATTTGGTGATCAATCATACCGATGATAATCACAAGTGGTTTCAGAAAGCATTGGTTGGCGATGATTATTACCGCCAATTTTATCATTGGAAAAAGAAAGAACAAATTACTGAAAAAGAAGAGCATTGGCACTCTCAACCACCCGATGGGGGCGTCAATAATTCAGATGAATTATTTTATGGTTTCTTTTGGAAAGGAATGCCCGATTTGAATTATGATTACGAACCTGTCCGTGACGAAGTGAAAAAGATTGCAAAGTATTGGATAGAGTTTGGCGTCGATGGTTTTCGGTTAGATGCAGCGTTGCATATTTATCCATTTTACACCAAAGATGGAGAACAAAATATGTGGAAATCCATCAGTTGGTGGCAAGAGTTTTCTACTTACGTGAAAAGTTTGAAACCCAATGCGTTTTTGGTTGGTGAGGTTTGGGAAAGCGATGCGATTGCCAGCGAATTTAGTAAGAATGCACTGGACAATTTCAATTTCGCGCTAAGCGGAAAAGTTCTCGAAATTTTAAAAAAAGAAAAAGATGATGGAAAAGTCGCTCAGTGGTTGGCCAATTATCGAGATGAAATAAAAGCAGTTCGTCCAGATTATGTCGATGCTACTTTTCTTAGTAATCATGACCAAAATCGAATTGCCAGCGAACTCAAGGGAGATACCGCTAAACTAAAATTAGCCGCTTCAATTTTGATGACTTTGCCTGGCACGCCTTTCCTTTATTACGGTGAAGAAATAGGCATGAAAGGCGTAAAACCAGACGAACAAATCAGAGAACCGATGCCGTGGTACGAACCAGGAACCATAATAAATGGCCAAACCACTTGGCGGCAAATCATTCATAACTTCCCTGAAAAAACTAAATCCGCAGCTGCACAATGGAAAGATGCTAACTCTTTGCTCAATCATTATAAAGAGTTGATTTTTATTAGAAAAACGCAACCAGCGCTCACAACTGGAGACTTCAGTTGGTTGTCTTTTGACAATCAGCCTAAGCCTCTTTTCGGGTATATGCGAAAGTTAGAAAATAAAATATTCTTCATTTTCCACAATCTTTCCAAAAAGCCCATTAAATTTGATTGGATTCCTGTTGAAGAAAATGGAGTGGTTTACAGCCACAAAAGTCAATTCGAAAACAAGGAAAAGCAATCAAAAATTACCATTCAAGCCTATGGCACTTTAGTTTTGAAGGCTTTGGATGCAGATTAATGTTAAGTTGAACGTTAGATGTTGAAAGTTGAGTGAACTTGAAACCTCGAACCTTCAACCTTCAACTTATTGAAAATGAGCAAAAAAATAAGCATAAAGACACGACTGATTTTGATTGATAAAGGCAGCATACTCCTCATCAAACAAATCAAATCCAACGGAGGTAAATTTACTTTCGTAGGCGGTCGCATTGAAAAAGAAGAGTTTGCAAAAGCAAGTTTGGTAAGAGAAGCAAAGGAGGAAGCAGGTATCAAAATCGAACCGAAAGATTTGCAATTGGCGCACGTGCTGCACAAAAAAGACGCACAAAGTATGCGCATCATTCTCTATTTTAAAACAGAAGAATGGGAAGGTGACCCCACCAATTTGGAACCACAAAAGTTTAAAAAAGTGAAATGGCATAAATTGGATGCGTTGCCAAAAGGCCTTTCTCGAACTGCTCGACATGTTATTAAAATGTTTCGAAGTGGGTATATGTATTCTGAGTTGGAAAGGGTAACGGAGAAAAATAAACCCAAGTAACGATAAAATAATAGACTTAGTAAAACCGAAAAAACAACCTCTAAGTAGCACGGCTATGCAACAATTTGAGTAGAGAAAAAAACTGCTGATTGCGTACGGCATACTGCCCATTGATATGTAGCTTTGCCACCAATGCAAGACGCTAAAAAAATATTCAAAAAGTTTGAGAAATTGAACATCCTTATCATTGGGGATGTGATGATTGATAGATATTTGACAGGGAAAGTCGAACGCATTTCACCCGAAGCCCCCGTACCCGTGGTGCGCATGAATACTCGCGAAAATCGATTGGGCGGTGCCGCTAATGTCGCACTAAACATCAAGGCGATGGGTGCTACACCGCTGCTCATGAGCGTCATCGGAAAAGATGCCAACGCCACTATTTTCAAAAAAAGAATGCAAGAAAATGGTCTCGATTCCAAAGGATTAGTCGCCTCAACTGAGCGAATGACGACGGTTAAAACCCGCGTTATCGCATCGGGTCAACACCTACTCCGAGTTGATAGCGAAGACCAAAACGACCTTTCAACAAAAGAAGAAAAGGCGATTTTTCAAAAAGTAAAAACTGCTTTAAAATCGCAAAAAGTACATGCAATTCTTTTTCAAGATTACAACAAAGGCGTACTCCCTGCTTCTTTAATTGAAAAGGTCATCACTTTAGCAAAAGACAAAAACATCCCCACCACCGTCGATCCGAAAAAGAAAAATTTCTTCGCTTACAAAAACGTGACGCTCTTTAAACCCAACCTAAAAGAGATTCGGGAATCACTTTCCACATCGATTAAACCCAACCTTAAAAGTCTAAAAAGTGCTTCTGAAAAATTGAATAAAAAACTCAATCATCAATTCACCATGATTACCCTTTCGGAAAAAGGTATTTATTTTGATGATGGAAAATCAGCTTCAATTCTACCCACTTTTCCTCGAAGCATTGCGGATGTGAGTGGTGCAGGCGATACCGTCATTAGCCTTGCGACCCTTGGGTTGGCGGCTGGTCTTGATTTAAAAACTACAGTTTTGTTATCGAATTTAGCAGGTGGACAGGTTTGCGAGAAAGTGGGCGTTGTGCCAGTTGATCGTGTTCAATTATTGAAAGAGTTTTCGGCACTTTAGGGAATGAGTAAAAAATATTTTCACTATGAAGAAGGCGATGTTTTTGGGGAAAATTTAGGGGAAGATTCAGCGAGAGACGAAGTATAAGTGCTTTTACTTTCTTCATTAAGTTATGGCTTCAATTCTTGGCTACTATACGAAAGAGAGTTTAGTGGAAACCATCCCCCTTTGGAGGGGGTGCCCGTAGGGCGGGGGTGGATTTTTTTGCAAAAATTAAAAAGTCCGCCCCTTAATCCCTCTCCAAAGGCAGGACTGATTGGTTCTATTTTTCCACAAAATTTTATTCTTTTAGTATTACTCAAAAAATAACTTCCCTCTTCAATTCAAAAAATTAGCTCGAAAAACCTCATTATCAATCAATTTTCCTTCACTAATTTTTTGAAATCGGGAATTTATTTTTTGAGCGTTTCTTACAAAAAAGATTGCCTTTTGTTATGTTCAAAATTAACGGTGACGGAACTACGTCCCTTAATCGGTTTTATCTCACTTTTTTCTACAAACGGTGACGACCCGCTGGGTCTTTGTTATGTGATAAAGTCCGTAGGACTGACTCCGTTTGTAGAAAATTGGTT
>CALLVG010000180.1 GCA_938010715.1 uncultured Saprospiraceae bacterium | reverse complement strand
TTTCAAAAAATTAGTGAAGGAAAAGTGATTGATAATGAGGTTTTTCGAGCTAATTTTTTGAATTGAAGAGGGAAGTTATTTTTTGAGTAATACTAAGTTGGATGTTGTCGGTTGAGCGATTTACTTGAAACTTTCAACCTTCAACTTTGAATCACTTTAAAGAATTGATTCCCCATTCAAATCAGTCGTCAAGACTTCACTCATATAATCGAAGTATGGCCGAACTGTTTGAAATCCATCCACGACGGCTCCAAAGAAATCTTTGCTCAAAACTTCTTTGTCTGTAAAATTTCTCATCACGTAGAATTGTTTTTTACGCACCAAATCCAAATTGGGCACCTCCTTATCAAATCCACGCGGAGTTGTTTTTACAGCTTCGCCGAGCAGTTCACCGTAATATGATTTGAATTTTTTGGTTGCTAAAATTTTCTGAATGGGTTCGGGGTTGAGTGAAAACTCTTTTCGAATACGCAATAAATCTTCCTTATTAGGTGCATAGAATCCGCCACCTACTCCTGAATTACTAGGTTCAATTCCAAAATAATAACCACCTCTTCGTTCTGCTCCCAATCTGTTTAGGGTTGCGTGTAGATATTTTTTATAAGGCGTTTTGTCCTTTGAAAAACGAACATCTCTATAGATGCGATAAACTTTTGCTTTGTCGATGGTATCTTTTTTATCCAATTCTTTTTTTACTCCTCCAATAAATTCTTCCATATTTTCTTTAGCTGCGATATACCGAGATTTATTTTCATTAAACCAAGGTTTGTTATTGTTCTTCGCCAAATCTTTGAGGAAGTCGAGCGTCTGTTTTTTTACTTGCATAATTTTCAAGTTCGATTATTATTTTTGAAAGATGGCAAATTTAAGAAATACATTTAGTTTTAGCTTTTTTAAACAACTTCAGAATTAAGACTTCTAATTTTGTCCTGTACATAGAAGTGATGGTTGAAAAATAACTTGTTAACTTTTTGAGTTCTTTTTGCATTAACACAAACCCAAAATTTACAGGCAATATACTGGTGCTACATTAAAATAGAATTGATGAAAATAAATTTAAAACACAAAGGCCAAAAATATAGAGTAAATCTATCGAAGCCAATCGACATTTCCATTCCAATAAAAAATGGAATGGAGAATCCAAATTGTTTTTATGCGCCGATGCCTGAGTTTGAACCTGTGCGAGCAGGTGATTTTGTTGGTTCAACCAAAGAGGGTGGAGGAGTCAATTTTTTCAATATAAAATTTAATCCACATGGCAACGGAACACACACTGAATGTGTCGGACACATCTCAAAAAAACGTTATTTAATTAATGATAGCTTGACTTCTTTTCATCATTTCGTTAAATTGGTTTCGGTTATTCCAATGAAACAAGAAAATGGAGATCGAGTGATTACGAAGGCACAAATGGAAGCCGTTTTTTCAAAAAATGAGACACCTGCCATTGCGATTCGCACGCAACCCAATGATGATTTGAAACGTACAACTAATTATTCAGCGGCCAATCCGCCCTACATTCATCACGAAGCTATTGAGTATTTGGTCGAATGTGGTGTAGAGCATCTTTTGGTTGATTTGCCTTCGGTTGATAAAGAAGAGGATGGCGGCAAATTATTGGCACACAAAGCCTTTTGGAAGTACCCCGACATAGTGCGTAAAAGTAGTACAATTACAGAGCTTTTTTATGCTTCAAATGAAATCAAAGATGGGCTCTATTTGTTAGGTTTGCACATCATCTCTTTAGAATTGGATGTAAGTCCGAGTAAGCCGGTTTTGTACAAGTTGACGAAGAAGTGAGCAAATCACACAATTTGTTGAACTTTTGCTTCGAGAATTGATTTAATCATTCAGGCAATCTATCATTTATTCATTACCAGAAAAGATGCAACATTTCAAGACATATCATTCACCGATGTATAGAGGCTTCAAGGCAATTGAGAGCGCTGACTATCGCGAGGTGGTACGTTATTTTGAAAAGCATGAAAAGTCAATTGTTCAATTGGAGTTTGATGAATATTTTGAAATGTTGGTTTCATATACCCATTCTTTATTCGAGATTGGTTCTTACTCCAAACATGTCCTGATGTCAGATGTAGTCATCGAAGCATCGATTGAGCAAAACGTTCAATATTTTCATGGAGAGGATGTGTTTTACAATATGCTTTTTAGAAAAGCAGCTTCCTTTTACAATTTATACGAACACGACAAGGCGGAGCACATTCTGAAAGAACTCATCAAAATTGATCCTTTCAATAATGAATCTATTGCCTTTTTGAAAAAATGTTTGCACGACCGAAAGAGTAGTTTGATTAAAAATATGCGAGCAGCAGCGATGGTTCTTTTTTTGGTGACACCAATGATAATAGCCGCTGAAGTTTTATTTATCAGTCATTTCTACCCACAATTTGAGCCATTTGTCAGAACAGTTTGGATGGTTACCTTTTTGGCAGGCTGGGTATGCTATCTTTCTGGCGACCTATTGCACCGTTTTAAGGAAACTAAAAAGGTAGAGCGATATGTTTCCGATGCTAAAGCGCAGAAAGACAAAAACGAGAAATTGTTTCTCCACTCCTAAGATCAAGTCTAATTCAGTACCACTCCAAAACGACTACTTGCTTATCAGCATAAAGTCTATTTTATCGTTCTTTATTTCTACTTTTTTGAAGTATCCACACCTCCCTTCAAAAAGTCCTGATAAGATTTGAGTTTACTCCATTCGCCTTTGGCAGCCATTGCGGCTTGTTCTGGCCATGTAGTTGGGTCGTGCATTTTGTAGCGAGCGCCAGCATCAGAGAGAATTTTTTTCAGTTTAGTTGCTTTCGCTTTGCTCAACTGTTTGAAATTTAAAATACCATTGTCGTGCAATAATTGCTCGATTTTTGGACCAATTCCTTCGACCTTTCTCAAACTTTCTTTTTCGACTTTTTTTACTGGTTTCTTCTTGACAGGTATTTTTTTAATCGGAACATCGATTGCTTTTGCTACTTGTTTTTTGGGCGCAGGAGATGATTTTCGTCTAACTACTTTTTGGGTAACGGCAGGTGCAGGAACTGCTTGTTCAGCTTTTTGCTCAACAACAACCCTTCTGACAACATTTGTTGGGGTTGGAGTGGTCCCGTTTGAGGCAGGTGTGGAGCTGCTGCTGCTGCCATCATTCTACTTTCATTCGCTTTTTTCAAAGCGTCTCTTTCTTCTTCTAAATTTTTTATAGCCACCATTGCAGTCGCCAAATCCGAGTTAGTTTTGGTCAATTTTGTTTTTAAAGTATAAACCTCGACGTTGGTGTTTGCGCTACTTTTATTTTCGGTAGCGGATGTCAGTTCGTTGTTCTTGGTTTTTAGTCCAAGTATCTGATTCTCAAGGCCTTCGATATTTTGTTTATGTTGATTGTTTAAATTACTGATGTCTTTTACTTGGTCTTTCACAAGTGACAACTCCGTCATATAATCCTCCTTCTGTTGAGAAATGACTTCGAAGTCTTGCCGAAGTTTGATGTTGGCCAAACCTGCTTTTTTCAAATCACCTTCCTTCAATTCTATTTCTTCTTGTGCTTTGGAAAGCTCAGTTTGATGTTGCAAAGCAAGTGCTTTTTCATTGGCAACTTGGCGTTCCAATTGGTTTACTTTACTTCTCCAAATCAACCAAGTGACAATCACTCCAATAACAAATGAAATCAAAAGAATTGCCCAAGCAATTGACCCCTCTGGTCCGTTTAGTAGTTCTGAAATTTGGCTTGAATTACCCATCTTTAAGTATGTTTTTTATGCCTGCCCTTGTAATAGGCTTGTGTAGTTTTTAGAAAAAAGTGGATTTTCAGGTAGTGTTATTGGTGTAAATGTATGAATTTCAAGACATTATACAAATTTTTGGGGATGGTTGCCTTGAAACTGCGCTTTACTTGTTTTTACCCTTATAATACAGTGTGGAGCAATTCTCTTTTGTCAAAATGCTTTTAGCTATATTTTGTAAGTCAATATTGGTGAGAGCTTGATATTTTTCAGCTTCCTTATTTATGAGATTAGCATCACCCAAGACTTCATAAAAAGCGAGGTTCATCGCTTTGTTTGTAATATTCATTTCAGTGAAGACCAGCGTACTTTCAATCTTGTTTTTTATTTTTTGAAATTCCTTTTTAGGAACTTTCCAGCGACGGAGTTTATTGATTTCTTTCCAAATTGCAGTTTCCAGTTTTTCTAAAGAAACACCTTCGACAGGTTTTGCTTCAATGATCAATAAACCTGGATCAATGCTACCCGTAACATAACAATCAATAGATGTTGCAAGCATTTGTTCTTTCAATAAGCTCCGATACAACCTTGAGGATTGCCCGTTGCAAAGGATGTCCGATAAGAGATCAGTCGCGTAATAATCTTTGTGAATACGAGCCGGCATGTGAAATGCCAAATAAATAGAATCCAAAGGAACGTTAGCTTCTTTTAGTTTCGTTCTTGGTTTCAGTTGAATCGGCTCCTCAGGGATTTCTCTTCTTTTGATTTTTGCCGCTTTGATTTTGCCCATCCATTTTTTGATCTTTTTTAAGGTGTCATCAAAATCAATATTTCCGGCAACTACCAAAATAGCATTGTTTGGGCAATAATAATTTTTGAAGAAACTACTTACATCAGCCAAATTAGCGTTTTCTACATGTTCCGGAACCTTTCCAATTGTTGGCCAATGGTAAGGGTGTTTTTCGTAAGCCAACCCACCCAAATGATGCCAAACATCTCCATACGGATGGTTGATACAGGTTTCTTTGAACTCCTCAACGACTACTTTTTGTTGAATTTCTAAAGACTTTTTGTTGATTAAAAGGTTGTTCATCCGATCCGATTCCAACCAAAGTGCTGTTTCCAAATTTTCATGAGGAACGATACTGTAATAATTGGTAATGTCATTGCTTGTAAATGCATTGCATTCCCCTCCTGCATTCTGAATTGGTAAATCGAAATTGGGGACTTCCTTTGTGCCTCCAAACATCAAATGCTCAAATAGATGTGCAAAACCAGTTTTGTCTGGCGATTCGTCCCGCGCACCGACATTATACAAAAGATTGACAACTGCTAACGGAGTACTTTTATCTTGATGTAAAATGACGCTCAGACCATTTTTTAGCGTATGCTTTTGAAATTCGATCAAGTTCTGAATTTTATATTTTCCTAAAGTGACGCAAGTTTCGCTCTTTTTTTTTAATAAAAACTAAAATCAAGCCACCAAAATCGAAAGTAAAAACATCTAACTAATAAAGCACAAAGAAAACAGTCCACCGGTGGAAATGTTGATTGCTCATTTTTTAATCATTAAACTTAAAAAAAATGCGACAAGACATCTCCAGACTGCGCCGTAATCGTGCGCTCCATTTTCAAATTGGTTTATGCATTTCATTGTTGGCTTCAATTTTTACATTGAATTTTACGGTTTACCCCGATGAAGTTCCACCACTAACTTATGAAATTGAATCGGATATATTGGATTTTGAAGTTCTGAGAACTGCTCATCCTAAACCAGCGCCGCCACCACCACCCAAGCCAAGTTTAGAAAACATAGTAGTATCAGATGATATTCCAGAAATTGAACCTCCCAAGTTGACTTTGGAAACAGAGCCGATCGAGATTCCGACCAATACTGATGTGAAATTTAAAGCGTCTCCAACTCCCGTAGTGCCACCACCACCACCACCGTTGCCAGAGATGAATGTTCCCGAAGTTTGGAAAAAAGTAGAACAAATGCCCAGATTTGGTGATTGTGTAGGTTTGCAATCTGAAAATGAATACAAGGCTTGTACTGATAAGAATATCCTTGAATACATTTATGGTGAAATAAAATATCCATCAATTGCGAGAGAAAATGGGGTAGAAGGAACCGTTGTTGTCAATTTTGTTATTGATGAAAATGGAAAAATAACAAAGCCTAAAATACTAAGGGAAATTGGAGCAGGCTGTGGAGATGAAGTAATGAGGGTCATAAAAGACATGCCAGATTGGGTGCCAGGTGAGCAGAGAAAGAAAAAGGTGAAAGTTCAATTCAATATTCCAGTAAAATTTCAATTAGATTAGTTGGTCTTTCAAAAGTCAAAACTTATTCAATACAGGGTTGATTTTAATAAATGAACACGGTTTCAAGTTGCAAATGGGATGGTGTCTTCCAGTCGGAGGCATCATCTTTTTTGTGATAATGTGTATAAAGTCTTTGAGCAGTCAAAGTACGAGTGAATTATTCTCAAAATAGTTGAGATGTTTTCTCATTTTTGTCAGAAATAAAATACTAAATTTTTTAAATTAAAAAGTACATATGAAAAAGTTTTTACTTTCATTTTTTGCCTTTACAATGGTAAGTGTAGCAGTATTTGCACAAGCACCCAAAATGGCAATGGTTGAAGAATTCACTCAGGCATCATGTCCTCCTTGTGAAACACTTAACCCACTAGTTTCACCTTTTTTAAAATCAAACACTGATAAACTCGTATTATTAAAATATCACACTTCATGGCCAGGAGTTGACCCGATGAACGCTCAAAACCCAGGCGATGTTCAGGCAAGAGTAGATTACTATGGTGTATCAGGTGTGCCTAACCTTTTTGTTGAAGGTTCTGAAATTATGATAGATCAAAATAGAGGTTGGCAAGGTGTTGCAGATGATTTACAAGTTAGAGTAAATGAAACTGCAGCTTTGACATCTCCACTTGAAATCAACGTTTCGCACACATTATCTGATGATTTAACTACTGTTGATATTCAGGTAGAGATTAAGAATGTATCAGCCGATATGTTTGATGCAACTGGAAATGTTGCACATGTAGGATTAGTTGAACAAGAAATTAACTTTAATGCGCCTCCAGGATCTACTTCAGAGCAAGATTTCTTGATGGTAATGAGAAGAATGATTCCTTCTCCAAATGGTACTATGATTGATAATATTCCTGCTGGTGAGTCAATTATGTTGGAAATGAATGATGTAGTAGTACCAAACTACATTTACAACTATAATCAGATTAACGTAGTTGCTTTTGTTCAAAATCAATCAACAAGAGCTATCGCTCAAGCAGGTGTAAGTACGCCTCAAGTATTGTCTGGTTACGGTGATGTTACTGCTACAGCAAATACACAAGAGCCAGTAGGCTTATGTGATTATGCAATGACACCATCTGTTAGAATTTCAAATGACGGTACAGAGGAAATTACTTCTTTGGAGGTAAGTTACACTTTGATTGGTAGCGCTCCAGTTACTGAATCATGGACTGGAAGTTTGACTGCAGGGCAATTTGATATTATCAGTTTTCCTGAAGTAACCTTGATGCCTCCATCTACTGTTCTAACTTATGAAATTACCTCTGTAAATGGTGCTAAAGACATCAACTCTTTAAATAATATTTTTGATATAGAAGTATTCTATAATTTGAATGCAACACCATCAAGAAGTGATTTTGTAGAAGGTGTCGATATCAGTGAATTTAATGAAATTCCTGACAATGTAATTTTTGCAAATGACCCTGGAACAAGAGTTGTTGTATCTGTTCTTGCTTCTTCTTTTGGAACGCAAGCACCTGAGCCAGTTGTTGGTGGTTTTGGTAACTCTGATGGATCATTCATGTTCGATTTTTATAATTCAGCAGCAGGTGAGCAAGGAATAATTATCTTTGACAAAGTTGACTTGTCAAATAGTACAATGACTGAGTTGAGATTTAGTCATGCTTATGCTCAATTTTCAGCTGAAAATGATAGAATTGAAGTTGTCGCTTCTACTGATTGTGGAGCAACATGGACACCTGTTTGGGGAATGTCAGGAAGTGCATTAGCAACTTCACCTCCAGTAAGCCCTGGGTTCTTTATCCCTACAAGTGCTCAATGGAGAGAAAATACTGTTGATTTATCAGACTATGATGGTGCTCCTGACTTTGTTTTAGGATTCAGAGCGACTTCTGGTTTTGGTAACTTTGGATATATTGATGATGTGAATGTAGGTTCTAACTTATCATCAACTTATGATGCAAGTGCATTAGAAGGAAATATTGAAATTTTCCCTAATCCAGTATCAACTGAGATGGTTATCAACCTTCAATTAGAAAACGCAACACCTGTTACCGCTGAAGTTTACAATATGGCTGGTAAGAGAATTGCTACAATCGAAAACAATACTAATTTCCCTGTTGGAACTCATACTTTGAACTGGAACGTAGCTGACCAAGCTGACGGAATGTACATGGTTAGAATTTTAACTGAAAAAGGTGAAATTTCAAGAAAAATTACCGTCTTGAAATAAAGAATAGTTTTTCGTGAATAAATGAAGGCCGATTCTGTAATGGAATCGGCCTTTCTATTTTTTCAACGTTAATAAATAAGTAACACGGCTATACAATGATTTTTTGCCTTGATTAGCGAAAAATCTCCACTGTCAAAAATGACGATTATTTAAACCGAGCTACCTTTGTACAGGACAAAACATAGGTTTACTAAGTAAAGCTAAAAAAATAACCTTTCGATTTGAAGCTGTTCTTTTTCCATTATACTTCCCCGATTAAAATCGGGACACGCGTTAAAAATCCTCGCCAATGCTAAGGCATTGTCTGCGGTTTTTGCCTCGTCTAATGAAA
>CALLVG010000179.1 GCA_938010715.1 uncultured Saprospiraceae bacterium | reverse complement strand
CCTAAGTAGTTAGTCAACTTAATCCTGTCGGCTAATTTGACGATTTTTGAAGTTGTACTGCGTTAAAAATACTCGGCATAGCTAAGGCTATGCCTGCGTTTTTTGCCTTGTACATCTTCAAAACTCATCCAAATTATACTCGACACTTTTAACTTGACTAACTACTAAGTTATTTTTTACACGTTTGTTAATCATTCTAACTTTTAAAAATTTAATCATTCATAAATGGATTCATTAACTCAGATTACGCTCGGTGCAGCAGTCGGAGAAGTTGTTTTAGGCAAAAAATTGGGTAATCGAGCAATGATGTGGGGAGCAGTTGCAGGTACTATTCCTGATTTAGATGTGGTTGCCAATTTCTTTATGGATGACATGGGTGCGTTGGCATTTCATAGAGGGATTTCACATTCCATTCTTTTTGCGGTGGTAATGCCTTGGATTGTTGGTTGGCTGGTTTGGCGATTGTATGAAAGTGATTATTATAAATCTCTGCCACATAAAATTAGCACCTCTCTTTTTGCGGCGATGTTTCTCGTTTTTGCATTTGGTATTTTTAATATGATTTTTAAAATCGCGTCAGGTTCATTTAACCTCGTTGCAATTGGAATCAGTGTCATTGGCTTTGGCTGGCTCATGAGCAGAGTATGGCAAAACTATATCCGAACAGCGCTTGAACCTGTCAAAATTACTTACAAAGAATGGGTTTTGTTTTTCTTTTGGACGATTTTCACACATCCATTATTGGATTGTTTTACGACTTATGGGACGCAATTATTCGAGCCGTTTAGTGATTATCGAGTGTCTTTTGATAATATCTCTGTAGCTGATCCGCTTTATACGATTTGGCATATTGTGTTTTTAGTGGCTGCTATGTTTTTGGTAAAAACGAATAATCGACGTCGCACTTTTGTCTGGTTGGGATTGGGAATCAGTGGCGTCTATATGCTTTTTACCATTTTTAATAAAAGTAGAATTAATGATATTTTTGAACAATCATTGCAAAAGCAAGAAATAACTTACAGCCGCTTTATGACTTCGCCCTCAATTCTTAACAATATACTTTGGAGCGGTGTAGCAGAGAGTGATTCGAGTTACTATTATGCGATGTATTCGATTTTGGATAAGAAAAAAGAAATCCCAGAGTTTATAGAAATCAAAAAGAATCACGAATTCTTGGATGGACATGAAAACGACCGCACGGTCAAAATTTTAAAATGGTTTACCAACGGTTATTACAATGTTTTAGATAATGGAGATGGAACCTATCAAATGAATGACCTGAGATTTGGTTCAAGCAATGGCAATTTCGATAATCCAAAAAATTATATCTTTAAATTTAAACTCGTAAACGAAAATGGTGAATTCATCGGTTACGATATGGGCAAACCCAGTCAAGACGAGGAGTTTGACCTAACACCACTTTTTGATCGGATAAAGGGAATTTAGAGCAGTGGGCGGTCGGCAATCGGCGGTCGGCAGTCGGCAATCGGCAATCGGCAATCGGCGGTCGGCAATCGGCGGTCGGCAATCGGCGGTCGGCAGTTGACAGCAAGAAAAATTTAAGTTTAATGTGTACTTTTTCTGTTTTCAATTCTCAAACTCTCAATTTCTCAATTTCTCAATTTCTCAATTTCTCAAACTCTCAAACTCTCTTTAAAAAAATGACAAAACCAAAACGCATATTAGGAGTTGACCCCGGCACAAATGTGTTGGGCTATGCTGTTTTGGAAATCGAAAACAAAAAACTAAAACTCATTAATATTGGTGTAGTGCGTATGAAACACCTAAAAGAACACGCCGAAAAACTCCGAATGATTTATGAGCAAATTGGAGCTATCATAGAAATGCATGAGCCAACCCAACTTGCCATTGAAGCACCTTTCTATGGAAAAAATGTTCAATCCATGCTAAAGTTGGGTCGCGCACAAGGAGTCGCTATGGCAGCTGCTCTAGCGCATGGATTACTCATCGAAGAATACTCGCCAAAAAAAATAAAGCAATCCGTCACTGGAAATGGAAACGCAACTAAACTGCAAGTCTCTCGAATGTTAGGTACAATCCTCAATAAAGATTTATCTGAAGAAATGGAAGATGCTACCGATGCACTTGGCGCAGCAGTTTGTCATTATTTTCAAACGAGCAGCGTTTTGGGTGGTATGAAGAAGTCGAAAGGTTGGGCTGGATTTTTAAAGGATAATCCAAATAAAATTTGGAAACCGTAAAATAATTCAACAATATACTTTATCCTGAAATAGTTTGTAGAGTAACGTATGCTTATTTTTAAACGAAAAGTTGTGAAAAAAGAAGTATTCGATTGCATACTAAATATTTTAGAATAAAGGCTAATTCATAACAAAACAATATCAAAAAAAAAAATCTATTTAATCTCATTTTTTTCGATTCCAATTTTATCTGTCACACTTTGTAGCTTAGTTGTAACAAATACACGGATTAATGCTTTTTAAACACCAATTTTTTATGGACAAATCATTTCATAAAAAACAAATAAAAAAATATGTATTTTATAAAAAGCTGACATTCAATTCAATAAACTTGTATCACAAAAAAAACTATCTGAAAAATACAAATGTTACAAAATTGCTATTTTCCCATAACATTAAACATCCAAAATCAAATTACACCTTGATTTATTATTGTTATGGATCAATTTTTGCCAAAATCTTAAATGTTGATAAATCCCTCCCATTTATCTATCACCTCCGATAGCTCCATTAATCATTAACGAAAAATCTACCCCTTCCCAAATTAAATATCCCCAAAGGATAATTCTATCAATTTAATACTAAGTAGCACAGCTTAAATATATGGACACATATTGTGACAAATATATTTTCCGCTACTCTTCGTAAAACAATAATTCCGTAGCTCGGCTATGCAATGATTTTTTGCATTGGTTAGCGAAAAAAGAAGTATTCGATTACGTACTAAATATTTTAGAATAAAGGCTAATGCCCTCCTCTTATAACATAAAAAAAAGACTACTTGGTGGTACAAGTAGCCTTTGGAAAGCAATTAGGTAAGAACCTAATCACAATTAGTTAAAATTACAAGTACATTAATCTTGCCATATCATTAAAATGGCAATACAAGTGTTCTTTCCTATTTGCTTTCCACATAAATAAGTCTGGTTTTATTCAGAAAAGCATCCCCTGCTCTTCTTTGCTGGACTTGAATTTTGGTCTCATTACACAAATTATTTTTCTCATGGAAAGAACATTACTTATCATGGGCTTCTCTTTTTGGAGCCTTACTCTAACAACTTTAGAAACTGTTTCAACAAAACTTTCTACTTGGTTCGCTGAAAAAGAAAACATTGAAAGTGTTGAAAACAAATCATTCTCATCTTATTCCGCAAGCCTTGCGCCCGACTGCAGTAATACAATTGCAGGATATGTTTTCAAAGATGAAAACTTCAATGGCACCAACGACGGCGAGTCAGGTATTGAAAATGTGATTGTAAATGCTTACGATTCGGAAGGAAACCTAATTGGTACTGGAGTATCAGATCCAGCTGGTGAATACCAAATTGCAGCAACCACAGTGGGCACTGAATATCGAATTGAATTTGAGTTGCCAACTTCTGTATCAGACTGGGCAACTCCAACTATTTATGGTACCGACAATGGATCAATGATTCAATTTGCTCAACCGGGTACTTGTGTAAATTTAGGATTAGTAGGTATAGACGACGTTTGTTTACCATACTCGCAAGTATCTACCAATTTAGGAACGCCTTTCCCCGATGGTAAACTACTGGGAGCAGGAGCAGCTTTTGTTAGTTGTGGTTCTATTGAAAATATGCCAGCCTCAAGTCGATATGTCGTTGGAGTAATGGATTTTAGAACCATAAACTACACAAACAATCGTTCTGAACAAGTACCCGCTATGTTTCATCATAAGTCTTGGGTAGTTGATTCAATGGGGACTATTTTCGGAACTGATGTGGATGACAATGGAAACATGTACGCAGCGGCTTCTTCCCATTATGGAGCTGGTTTTGGATGGGGAGGCGGAGGTGCCAACTATTCCAATGCAGTTTTGAATTTTGGTGGAATTGGTGGTGGAGACAATGCCACTTCCGCAGGTACCATTTATAAATTAGATGCCATTACTGGAAAAGCAAGAGTCTTTGTTCAGCTGCCACAACAATCTTTCACTTACACTGCTATAGCCTGTGAAGATGGTATCACAAAAACAAGAAGCAATGTAGGAGTTGGTTTAGGAAACGTTGAATATGACGAAGCTCATGACCAATTTTTTGCCTCAAATTTTGAGGACGGAAAAATATATCGAATAGATAAAAACGGAACGATCCTCAATTCATTTGATCCACAAACATTAGCTGGTTTTGCAGCTGATAATGGAACGCCAGGATGGGCAGCTGATGCAAAGCCTTACGGTTTAGCAGTTGAACCAAATGGTAATCGTTTGTTCTTTGGTACGCATGAAAAAGATGAGAGCCCAGGACTTTATAGTGTCGATTTAGATCCTTCTGGAAATTTCACTGGTACTGAAACAAAGCACTCAGACATAACAGGAGAGGGAATCCTTGGATATTATTATGCTATCAAACCAGGGTGGATTGCTGTTTCAGATCTTGAATTTTCGCCAGATGGAAATTTAATGATTGGAACAAGAACAGGTTGCGCCAATAATTACGCAAGTTCTCACAATCACGGTGCTGGATATAAAATCTATGCTGATTCAGATTCAAATGGATTGTTTGATAACTTAACAACAAGTCCAGACATTCAATACAATAATGATGCGACTAGGAATGATGATGGATATGGAGGTATAGGAATTTGGAATAAACATGACGATACATGGCAATTTGCTGTGTCAAGTTCTGATATCGTAGCAGAGCCTGGCCCACATGGAATTCTACTTTTTCCACATGATTGGGCAAATTCAGGAAACGGCACCTCTTCTTATGCCCTACAACCTTCGGCAGCAGTTCCATACATTCCTTCTTTGAATATAAATGATTTTAAAGGAATTGGCGGTGACGTAACTTCTTACAGTCCATGTCATTACAACCCAATCGAAATTGGACAATTACTTTGGGAAGACACAAATAAAAATGGAATTCAAGATGCAGGAGAAGACGGAATCGCAAACGTAACTTTGAGATTATTTGATAAATATTGTACCCCTGTTGGAGTTACTCAAACGAGCGCTTCAGGGGAGTACTTTTTCAACAGTTCAAATGTCGATACGCTCGGTGTCGCAATTGACGGTTCAGCACCCAATAGTGGTTCATTTACTGGCTTGGCGCCAAACACGACCTACTACATCACGCTTGGAGCAGCTGGAGAATGGAATGCTACGAAGGATGAAATCACAATCGGAGCAAAAGATTATGAACTGACCCTTAAAGACCAAGGTTCTAAAACATCCATTGATAATAATATTGAAGAAACAACGGTTTGCGGAGCATTGACAGACGTACCAGTAATAACAGTCAATACGGATGACTTTGGATATGTGGATCACAGTTTCGATATCGGTCTTAAATTCTGTCCTAAATTATTGGGCATTGATGTTCAACAATCTGGAACTATTGTAACCAGCATTTGTAAAGGCGAAGCATTAGATTTAAAACTTTCTCATACAATCGAGACAGGCGATGTTGCTATTTTCACTGGGCCATCTGGCTTAACAACTGCGCAACTATACGATTTTGCAAATCATAGCACGAACAGTATTGCACCTGTCTATTCCTCCATTTCGCCTTTAGTCGCCAACACCATGACCTTACAAACTGGTTTGGTTCCAAGTTTATCATCGGTTACCTATTATTTCATATTTGCCGATGGAAATACGAATATCGAAAGTAGCTGCCAACCCATGCAATCGGTTACAGTTATCGTAAGTCCACCGACTCCTGCTGCCACTTTAAATGTAGGACCTCATGAAATATGTAGCGAAAATAGTCCTTATGTTGCTGGTGATGAAAATGTAATTGACCTAAATGGTTACGTAACGAGTGGATACCAAGGCGGAACATGGTCCACCACAAATACCACTGCCGCTGCCAATTTGAATGGCGCTACTTTTACAGCTGTCAAAGCGTTGGCAGGAGAAACCATCAATTTCAGATACACAGTTTCAGGTGCAATGCCAGCGAGTGGAACTTCATGTGATGACAATATTTATACAATTGAAATTGAGGTAAAAGAATGTTATGCTTCACTTGGAAACGTAGTTTGGGAAGACAAAAACGGAAACGGTGTACAAGACGATGGTGCAACTGGAATCCCAGGAGTTACCGTTGAATTATATGAATGTCCGGGAGGTGTAAAAGGTACGAAATTAGAAACCAAGACAACCAACGCTAATGGAAGTTACCTTTTTGATAAATTGCCTGATGGCGAATATTGTGTCAAATTCGATCTTTCAACTTCAACCCTTCCAGAAGTAAATGATTTGAAATTTACAGCACAAAATTCTACTGTGGATGCAGGGAACGACACCAACGATAGCGACGCTTCGCCAATTGATGGTTGCTCAAGCAGTTACACTTTGGTGGCAGAGGATAAAGAATTGACAGTTGATGCAGGTGTCTATATTCCTTCAAAATTAGGAGATTATGTTTGGGAAGATGAGAACTACAATGGCGTTCAAGACTCAAACGAGCCGGGTATTAAAAACGTAACTGTTACCCTTTCTGGAACGGACGGTTTGGGAAATACCATCACTGCTCAAACGACTCAAACAGACAATACTGGAATGTATATGTTCGGTGATTTGATACCAGGAGAATACAATGTAACGTTCTCGCAGCCAACAGGCTATGGCCCAACAGCAGACAACGACCCAGCCAATAATGGAAACGATGAACTTGATTCAGACGCTGATCCAGACATGAGCTTAATCACGCCAACGATACCAGTCGAGTCAGGCGATACGATTCCGAATGTGGATGCAGGTTTCATTGTTTTATCAAAATTAGGAGACCTCGTTTGGGAAGATACCAACGGAAATGGAATTCAAGATTCGGGTGAGCCAGGTATTCAATTCGTTGATGTGACCCTTACGGGAACAGATGGATTGGGAACAACCGTAACCCCTCAAACCGTAACCACAGACGCCAACGGTATGTATATGTTTGGTGACTTATACCCAGGAGATTATATTGTTACATTCGAACAACCTGATGGTTACGAACCAACTAAAAAGGACGATCCAAGTCAATTTGGAGATGATGAAGAGGACTCCGATGCAGATCCAACAAACAATTTGAAATCTGATCTAACGACGATAGCTTCAGGAGACACCATTCCGAATGTAGATGCAGGTTTTGTAATTCTTTCAAAAATAGGAGACCTCGTTTGGGAAGATGAGAACTACAATGGCGTGCAAGACACAGGAGAAACAGGTATCGAAAATGCAACTGTAACTTTAAGTGGTACGGATGGCTTTGGAAATCCAATCATTGCACAAACAACACAAACAGATAATACTGGTATGTACATGTTTGGTGATATTTGGCCAGGAAATTATGTAGTGACATTCTCACAACCTAATGACATGGTGCCAACTACTTTGGATGATCCAAACAACAACGGAGATGATGAAGATGATTCAGACGCAAATCCAACCAATAATTTACAATCGCCACAAACCTTCATCGTTTCAGGAGATACCATTCCAAATGTAGATGCTGGTTTTGTAGATTTAGTACAGTTAGGAAATTTGGTTTGGGAAGACACCAACTACAATGGTGTCCAAGACGCTGGCGAGCCGGGCATCGAAAACGTAACTGTAACCTTAAGTGGAACGGACGGAATGAATAATCTCGTCACACCACAAGTTTTACAAACCAACAAAAATGGAGCGTATTGCTTCACGAATCTATATCCTGGGAATTACAGTGTAACTTTCTCACAACCAACGGGTTACACACCAACGGTTTTAGATGACCCTAAAACAAATGGTGACGACACAGACGATTCGGATGCAAATCCAACAAATAATTTAGAAACTATTGTTCACACCTTAACCTCAGGTGATGACAATAAAACACTCGATGCTGGTTTTGTTATTTTGTCAAAAATAGGAGACCTCGTTTGGGAAGACTTGAACTACAACGGCGTTCAAGATACAGGCGAACCAGGTATCGAAAATTCAATTGTCACCCTTACGGGAACAAATGGACTGGGAGATGCAATTACCCCTTTAACGACTCAAACAGACGATACTGGAATGTATATGTTTGGTGATTTATATCCGGGTGATTACACAGTAACTTTTTCAAATCCAACAGGGTATGTGCCAACCGCACACGATGATCCTAAAAACAATGGAAATGAAGAAGATGATTCTGATGCAAATCCAACAAATAATTTAAAATCAGAAATTACCAATATCACTTCAGGAGATACGATTCCAAATGTGGATGCAGGTTTTGTCATTTTGTCAAAATTAGGAGATCTCGTTTGGGAAGATGTGAATTATAACGGCGTACAAGATCCCACTGAATCAGGTATCGGAAATGTAATCGTTACCTTAACTGGAACAAATGGATTGGGTGATGCGATCGAAACACAAGTCATAATGACGGATGGTGCTGGAATGTATATGTTTGGCGATTTGTACCCAGGAAATTACACCTTGCAATTCGAGCAACCACATGGATATGTTCCAACCGTTTTGGACGATCCAAAAACAAATGGAGATGATACTGTTGATTCAGACGCAAATCCAACAGACAATTTGGAAACAGTAGTTTACCCAGTTGTCTCAGGAGATACCATTCCAACAATAGATGCAGGGTTCCTTGTTTTATCAAAGTTGGGCGACCTCGTTTGGGAAGACATGAACGGAAATGCAATCCAAGACGCAACTGAGTCAGGTATCGAAAATGCAAACGTTACCCTTACGGGAATCAATGGTTTGGGTGACGAAATTACACCAGTTGTTGTTCAAACAGACAATACAGGAATGTATATGTTCGGCGATATTTACCCAGGGAGTTATACGGTAACTTTCGAGCAACCAACTGGTTTTGTTCCAACAAAATTTGACGACCCAAGTGATTTTGGTGATGATGAAAATGATTCAGATGCAGACGAAACAGACAACCTGACTTCGCCAGTTACTTTGATCCAATCAG
>CALLVG010000178.1 GCA_938010715.1 uncultured Saprospiraceae bacterium | reverse complement strand
GCTAAAAAACTAAACGAAATCCTTGTTCCATTTCCTGAATATGAACCCTTTAAGCGAAATACCTTGGAGCGGCACATCGTCAGTTTGCACAAAAGAATTTTGAATCAATTGATCATGACTGCTTCGGAGCGATATGGTTTGTTTTTGGAACAATACCCCGATATAGAGCAGTACACTCGGAATTACCACATTGCCTCCTATTTAGGTATCACCACTGAAAGTTTAAGCAGAATTCGAAAGGAAATCGCGAACGAATAATTTCTTACCATAGATCAATTTTTTAGGATTCACCCGAAGCTACCTTTGTACTATTATTAATCAAAATAGTACAATGAGTTTTTTAGATAAACTGAATGAACGCTACGCTACCAAAGCGATGAACGGCGAAACGGTTTCAGATGAAAAAGTAAATAACATTTTGGAAGCGATTAGATTGGCTCCAACTTCAAGTGGATTACAGCCGTTTGAGGTTTTTGTTATTATCAACAAAGAGACGAAAGAACAGATAAGAAAAGTTGCGATGAATCAATCGCAGATAACCGATTGCTCTCACCTTTTGGTTTTCGCTGCTTGGGACAATTATACCGCAGATCGAATCAACCACATGTTCGATTTAACCAATGAAATTCGTGGGTTCAAAAATGAAGGTTGGGAAAATTATCGTCAAATGTTATTGGCGAATTACCCAAGCCGAGACGCAGAAATGAATTTTGAACATGCTGCTCGCCAAACTTATATCGCCATCATGAGCGCCATGACTCAAGCCGTTTACGAAGGCGTTGATAGCACTCCGATAGAAGGTTTTGATCCTGCTGCCTTAGATGAAATTTTAGACTTACGTCAAAAAGGATTGCGCAGCACACTCTTATTGCCCTTGGGCTATCGAGCAGTTGAAAAAGATTGGTTGGTGAACTTAGTTAAGGTTCGCAAACCGATGAATGAATTAGTAACCATTATTTAAACAACTTCAAAAAAAATATTGAAATCATGATCAAAAAAATATTAATAGGTTTAGCAATTTTCCTTTTCATTGCTTTTGCCGCTTTTTACTTTACCTCCAAACCAACCGCTACGGCAGATGGTGCATTCATTCCATCTCCATTTGCATTAATGTTGGCAACTTCTCCAACCACGGATTATGACAAAACGGTTTATCCAAATCCGCACACAGGCAATAAAAAGGTGTTGATGGTTTGCACCGAAGAAAGAAACATGACTATGGAGAATGGTGAAAAGTTTTCAACAGGAAACCATCCTGTCGAAATGATGTTACCGATTTTACATTTGAAAAATGCAGGTTTTGAGGTAGATGTGGTAACGCCAACAGGCAAGTCAGCCAAAATCGAAATGTGGGCAATGCCAGAAGAAGATGAAAATATAAAAGCGATCTACTCGGAGTATAAAACGAAATTTGAGAACCCAGGAAGTCTATCAGATTTTGTTAGAACTTCAATGAATGACAGCTCAGACTATGTTGCTGTTTTTATTCCAGGAGGTCACGGAGCAATGCTCGGTTTACCCGAAAATAATGATTTGAACAAGGTGCTTCGATGGGCACATAACAGCGACAAACATACGCTTGCTATTTGTCATGGACCAGCTGCATTGTTGGCAGCAGGTACGGATGGCAATAAAGAATCCTTTATTTATAATGGTTATAAAATTGCTTCTTTCCCAGACGCGGTAGATGAGCAAGGACCAATGATTGGTTACACACCTGGTGCCATGCCTTGGATTTATGGTAAGCGTTTAAATGATCTGGGCGTTACGATTATCAATGAAGCTGCTGATAATACGGTTTACATGGATCGCAAATTAATCACAGGAGCGAGTCCTCAAGCTGCCAATGGTTTTGGGAAATTAGCTGCGACTGAAATTTTAAAAGCAGTAAACAAATAATTACAACAATAAAAGTGCTAATGAAATAGCGATTTGAATTTAGCCTCAAATCGCTATTTCTTTTTTAGCACATTTTTAAATTTTGCTTAGGAATGGTTCAGAAATAAATTGCGTTTCTATGGGAAGTTATTTTTTTCTTCTGCAAGGCGAAAAACGTAGGCGATGCAACGCATCTACGAGGCTTTTCAACGCAGCAGAAGGGAAAAAGAACAACCAAAGGAATGTAAATTTATTTTTGAACCATTCCTTATATGCCTTTCGGCAAATATTTAGCGAAAAATGAATTTGTGTATGTTTGAAATTAGACTTGCCTTTTTCTTTATTGGAATGCTTTTGATGAGCGTTCCATCTTTTAGCCAAAAAGATACCCTTCAATATAAAGTGGATTTGAATTTTTCAGGCAGAAGAATTTCAGGAACTTTCAGCCAACTGGTAGCAGGAGGAAGTTTCAATTTAGATTTTTTGTACAAAAATTGGCACTTTGAAAACAAGACCTCCTACAGATATAATGAAACCAATATAAGGCTAATTGAAGATAATTGGTACGACTTAGCGACCCTCAAATATTATCCAAATGGGAAAAGAAAACTTTACCCAGGAGTGTTCTACCATTTTGATAATAATTTAATTTATCGAGTAAAAAGTCGCCATCACTATGGAATCGGAGCAGGTTCAGAGTTGACCAAAGGAGCCATGAAGTTGTCAATATTAGCCGCGATAGCTAATGAGAACTCCACCTTTAATGGTTCCGAATTTGTCAATAGCAAACGAGACTTTTATAATCGAAAAAATGGATT
>CALLVG010000177.1 GCA_938010715.1 uncultured Saprospiraceae bacterium | reverse complement strand
CTTCTTTTAAAAGTGCATTTTGTTCATTGATGAACTTTTTGAATGCCCTTGCTTTTCGTGAAGAAATAGCAATGGTTGCGAATGATTCGCGTGGAATGGCATTTCGCAAACTACCGCCGTCGATTTCTGCAATTCTTGCTTTATACTCTTCCGATGCTTGATATAAAATTCGATTCATCAACTTGTTCGCATTGGCGCGACCGAGGTTGATTTCTACTCCAGAGTGTCCACCTGTCAAACCCGTAACAGAGATTTTGAATCCTACCCAAGTATCTGGGACTGTTTTGGTTTTGTACGTTCCAGTGGCTACCACATCTGTTCCACCTGCGCAACCGATGGTTAATTCATCATCATCTTCCGTATCGAGGTTGAGTAAAATTTTTCCATCCAAAAGACCTCCGATTAAACCGAGTGCGCCTGTCATTCCAGTTTCTTCGTCGATTGTAAATAATGCTTCGAGAGGAGGATGTGCAATTGTATCTGATGCCAAAATGGTCATGATTGACGCTACTCCAATTCCGTTGTCTGCCCCAAGGGTTGTGCCTTCTGCTTTCACCCAATCCCCATCAATGTACATTTTGATACCTTCTTTATCGAAGTCAAATTTAGTATCTGCATTTTTCTGGTGAACCATATCCAAGTGACTTTGCATCACAATGGTTACTCGGTCTTCCATGCCTTTGCTCGCAGGTTTTTTGATGATTACATTTCCAACCGCATCGACATAGGGCTCTAACCCAAGTTTTTCACCAAAATCAACGATGAATTTAATAACTCGCTCTTCTTTTTTGGAGGGACGTGGTACCTCGTTGAGGTCTGCGAAATAGTTCCACATTTCTTTTGGTTCTAGTGCTCTTACTGCTTGGCTCATATTCTATTTTTTTTGAATGGCGAAAATAGAGAATTTCAGTGATTTGGGAAAAACTACTTTGAGCGATATACTTTGGGCGACTTACTCGGAGCGACTTAGAGGAGCTCGGATCAGCCACGGCGGACAAGTGACGCGGATAGTCGCGGATTTACCCGGATTTCGCAAGCGGCTTTTTTTGTCTGAATCAGGATTGTCAGGATCAGCCTTCGGCGGACACGTTTGAGGATTCTCAGGATTAGATCAAAGCTAATTCCAAAGATTGAAGATTGACTTGGGTATTAAGTATTTCCAAAAAAATCCGTTCAATTCCCTTTTAAATCCGTTAAATCCGTTAAATCCGTGTCCACTGAATCGCTCTTTTTCGAAAGAAAAAATCCGCGAAAATCCGCGTGAATCCGCGTCATCCGCGTTCCTCTAAATCGCTCTGAGAAAGCCGCTCTATTCTTTTTTGTCTGAATCAGGATTCTCAGGATCAGCCTTCGGCGGACACGTTTGAAGATTTTCAGGATTAGATCAAAGCTAATTCCAAAGATTGAAGATTGACTTGGGTATTAAGTATTTCCAAAAAAATCCGTTCAATTCCCTTTTAAATCCGTTAAATCCGTGTCCCATCAAGTCGCTCCATGAAAAAAATCCGTGAAAATCCGCGTGAATCCGCGTTCCTCTAAATCGCTCTGAGAAAGCCGCTCAAAACAAGCTCAAATCTCATAAACCCGAATCTTCTTCCGTTTCAACCTTGAATTATCAAAAAGCTTAATTAACCGCTCAACTTTTTTGGTAGGAATGGCAACAAAAGCACAATCATTTTTTAATTCAATAGCACCGAGTTCATCTTTTTTCAATTCACCTTGCCGATAAAAAAGACCTGCGATGTCCCCTTTAGAAACTTTATCACCTCGACCACCAGAAATGAAGAGGGTTGAAATACCCGAAGCATTTGGAACAGGCGCCTTTTCTACTTTTTCAATATTAGGAGCGGTAATGAAATCAGGTAAATCCTCCTCAACCCATTGCAAAACGTAAGCAGTTCCTTCGTTGTGCATACGAGCAGTCCGACCATTACGGTGAATGAATTCTTCTGCGCGCTGAGGCAAATGATAATGAATGATAAATTTCAACTCAGGAATATCAATCCCACGAGCAGCCAAATCGGTTGCGATGATAATTTGATGTGTTCCGTTTCTAAATTTGATGAGGGCGCGTTCTCTATTTTTTTGCTCCATGCCGCCGTAAAAGCAGCCGTGGGCAATTCCTTTTTCCGTAAGAAAATCACTCACCCGCTGTATAGAATCTTTGAAATTACAAAAGATGATGCCTGGTTGATTGCCCAAATGACAGAGCGCATCTACGAGCGTTTGTAACTTATCTTTTTCGGGAGAAATGATTCTTTTAATGAGTAATTTGGCAATTCCTTCATCAAGGTAATTGATGCAAATTGGGTTATTTATTTCTACAAATTGTGGTATCTCAACGCCATTTGTAGCAGAGGTCAAAATTTTCTTTTCTACGTTTGGAAGCGCTTCAATAATTTCTTTCATTTCATCTTCAAAACCTACTTCAAGTGATTTGTCAAACTCATCCAAAACCAAAGTTTTAACCTGACTGGGTTCAAAAGTATTTCTGCGCAAGTGATCTGCAATCCGACCAGGCGTTCCAATCAAAATGGCAGGAGGCGTTTTCAACGCAAGTTTATCTTTTGAAAAAGAGGTTCCGCCATAAGCAGCATTGATTTTATACCCCGTTCCCATCTCCCGAGAAACCTGTTCAATTTGAATCGCTAACTCGCGAGAAGGTGCAAGGATAATCGTCTGAACTTCAGTCACTTCCTTATCCAATTCACTAATAATTGGGAGAAGAAACGCTAATGTCTTTCCAGTTCCAGTTGGAGAAAGCACGACTACCTCAGGCGCGTTATGGATCGCCAACTTCGCTTCTTCTTGCATCGGGTTGAGTTTTTCGATGCCTAATTTTTCTAAGATTGCCTTTTGATTTTTCTTACTTCCTAACATTCTGCAAAGGTATTTTTTAAAACGCGAAAAGGTGTAACCCCAATCGGGATTACACCTTTTCGTATAAAAACAAATTAATTGCTTAGTTTAAGCTATTAACGAATTTTGTTAACTTAGACTTCAAGTTACCAGCTTTATTGTCATGCCACTGATTCTTCTTAGCCAATTTATCAACCATTGCAATTACTTTTGGTAAAAAGGTCTGTGCTTCTTTAGCATCAGTCATTTCACGTAATTTTGCAATTGAAGTACGAGCAGTCTTTTTGTAGTACCTGTTATGGATACGTTTCTTTTCGTCCTGACGAGCTCTTTTTTTCGCTGATTTATGGTTTGCCATCTATCTAAAATTATATCTATTTACTATTAAAATTAACCGTTTTCTCAAACGGAGCGCAAAAATAGGTCTTTTGTTTGTATTATGAAATATTAGAATTGATTTATTTTCATTTTTTTATTAAAAAACATACATCATCCCCACCATAACGTGACCGTCAGACGAAACACCTCTCATATCTTTATCCAAAAAACTATCTTTTGAAGCGGTATCGTATCGTATTTCAGGTGAAATTTTGAGGCTTTCGATCTGAAAATTCAAGGTGGCCGTCAAAGAAATAATCTCATTATCTACAACTCCCAAAAGTGCCGCATCAAGGTCTGCAGTGCACTCTGCTCGCAAACCGATTTTTATGTTCTTTTTCAATTCATAAGCCCCATACAAATCAAACATATACCAATCTGCCTCACTGTCATCAACGAATTTTTGATTTTGAAAAAGCAGATTCGAAGCTAAAAACAGTCGTTTTGTAATATCAAAGTCAGCGACCAACTCCGCTATAAAGACATCTGATTCGTCAGGTTCTTTGCCTGCTAAAACGCCAAGTCTAATCGAAGATGCTTTTCCTTTTGAATAAATTACTTGTCCACCAATGTGCTTTGAGTTATCTGAGTCAATTAAAACTGTCGAAGCATTATACGCCCCTGCCAAAAGTGTCCAAGATTCGTCCAGCGCATATTCAAATTGCAGACCTGCTAATGAAGCAGGAGGCAAAAACGAATAGGCATAGGAGCCAGAGTAATTGATATTTTCATGTGGTTCGTCTGCCTCGTATCCAATAAAAGGTTGAGTGATGCCTGCAGTTGCTTTTAGTTTAGAAGTGATATTCCAATACAAATAAAAATCACGAATAAAACTTAGCGGATTATCTCCTCCTCCGTAAAATTGATGTGAACGAGGGCCGAAAGCGATATTGGTTTCAAAACCCGTCTTTTTTCCTTCTTTTGAAAGTCCAACAGAAAGCCAACCCAACGAAAAAGAATTGTGGTCAAAAACCATCGAAGTGGAGGAAGGTGTTCCATTAAAACTATTGCGCCAATAAATATCAACGCTTCCTTTTAGTTGTAATTTGGAATCGATTGTGTCTTTGTCTTGGCTATAAAGATTTGAAAAAATCAAAAACCAAAATCCTAAAATCAAATATTGTCGCATCAATTTTATTGAAGTTCCTAAGTCCATTACTTGTTGAACAAATCACCGATTTGTTTTTCGGCTCCTTTAAGTTTGTCACGACACCAATCGATAAGGTAAGCTGCTCGCTTTGTTTTATCTTCGAGGTCATCAATATTGACTAATTCGCCCTGCAATTCTTCCACAATTGTTTCCAATTCTTCGAGGGCTTTTTCGTACGAAAGTTTTTTTGCCATGAAATTAGTTGATTGGTTTATTAAGTTGATTTAGCGACACTATTTAACTCAAGTTGCTATCGATTAGATTGATTTCAATGGTTGAATGGTTTTATGGTTACATGGCTGAATTGGTTAAAATAAACCATTAAACCATATAGTATTTTAACCTTAATCTTATTGACAAAAATCTTATTGACAAAAAAAAGATCGCAACTTGAATTATTTAGTCGTTTACAGATTTGACAATTGCTTCCAAATCCAAATTATTCATACATTTAAAATGGCCTTTTGGGCATTTTTCAAAACCGATTTTGGAACAAGGTCGGCATGAAAGCCCTTTTACTTCAAACATCTTATTCTGTTTGCTATCATTCAAATAGGGGTACATTCCAAATTCAGGAATCGTATTGCCCCACAAAGAAACAATCTCTTTTTGAAATGCAGCAGCGATGTGCATCATACCAGTATCAGGTGTAATTACTTTTTTTGATTTTTTTATCAAAAAAGCAGATTCGTGGAAAGTAGTTGAACCTGCGGTATTGAGCATATTAGGTTGATTGACAGCTATGAAATCTCCTAAAGTTTTTTCATTCGGTCCACCGACAAAAACTATTTTTTCGGAAGATGAATTGGCAATGGTTTCAATCATTTTTCGCGTGGGCATTTTGGTTTGATGTGCTGCTCCAATCGCAAAAACGACATACGGTTTTTCAAAATCCATTTTAGGGAATTTGAATTTGATCATCTTTTGAATGTAGTCTTCTTC
>CALLVG010000176.1 GCA_938010715.1 uncultured Saprospiraceae bacterium | reverse complement strand
CCAACGGCTCGAAGACTTTTTGAAAAAAGCACAAATCGAACGTGGTTACCAACCAGTAATTACGCCACATATCGCAAAGAAAGAATTATACGAAACATCTGGTCACTGGGCGAAGTATGGGGAGGATTCATTCCAACCAATACAAACACCAAAAGACGGAGAAGTCTTTTTGTTGAAACCGATGAACTGTCCTCACCACTGTGAGATTTTTGGTCATCGTCCACGTTCGTACAAAGAATTGCCGTTGCGTATCGCAGAGTTCGGAACCGTTTATCGTTATGAGCAAACGGGTGAGTTGCATGGCTTGACCCGTGTGCGTGGATTTACCCAAGATGATGCACACCTTTTCTGCACAACTGACCAGTTGAAAGAAGAATTTTTAGGGGTACTTGATTTGACACAGCATGTTTTGACGAAATTAGGTTTTGAAGATTATACCGCACAAATTTCATTGCGAGATCCAGAAACACCTGAGAAATATATCGGCTCAACTGATGATTGGGACAAAGCAGAACAAGCCATTATCGACGCGACCAAAGAAGTTGGTTTGGAAACAACCACTGAACTGGGTGAGGCGGCTTTCTACGGCCCTAAACTCGATTTCATGGTCAAAGATGCACTTGGACGTCGTTGGCAGTTAGGAACGATTCAGGTGGATTATCAACTCCCTCAGCGATTCGAATTGGAATACGTGGGAGCAGATGGAGAAATGCACCGACCAGTGATGATTCACCGTGCGCCTTTCGGTTCTATGGAGCGATTCATTGGTGTATTGATTGAGCATTGTGGTGGTAAATTCCCATTGTGGTTGACGACCAATCAATTTGCGATTCTCCCGATTTCGGATAGATTTAATGAGCATTGCGAAGGCATCAAAGCACAATTAGCAGCACATGATATTCGTGGTTTCGTTGATACACGTGCAGAGAAAATCTCTCGTAAAATCCGTGATGCATGGGTAGAAAAGAAAATTCCTTACATGCTCATCGTCGGTGATAAAGAGAAAGAAGCCAACAAAGTCATGGTTCGTACTGGAGAAGGAGATGTGGGTGTGATGACGGTGGAGGAATTTGCGGTTTGGTTTAAGGAGCAGATGTAAAATAGTAGAACCCAAATTTTACACTGAGCGAAGTCGAAGTGTTATTTGGATTAAAAAATATGAAGGAAGTCGTGTAAACGGCTTCCTTTTTTTATGTTTACTAAAAAACAATTAAAGCTTTCAAAAATACAACCTATAAATTTCAGCCCAGATGGCCCTGAGCTTATTGACTTTACATCAGTCGATGTTCCGGTATACAATGATAATGGCCATGTCCAACGACGTAACCATGGTCTTATGACCCTTTGGGCAGGAGACGCTTGCTGTGATGCCAATGTTATATATGAAGGGCCTGGTCTTGATGTAGATTGTATTTTTTGGGCAGTATTTTTTCATCCTGATAATACCAATAATTTGCCCAATTGGATTTTGAACGGATACCATACTGAAGATGTAAATATGGACGGAAAAGTAATTTTCCAAGGTCCGAACAATGACAGAGATGACATTTTATTCTTTACGACACTAATGCATCCTGATAATCCTAATCATTATTCCAATTTTTATCTTTTGCAAGAAATGCCAGGACACTAAATGCTTTTATTCGGTTGACAACAATAGAGTAATAAATTAGGACAACAAAAGCAGCTTTCTATGTTAGTAAGAAGGCTGCTTTTGTTTTAAAGTGTTATTAGAGTCAGTTGTAATAGGGTAACGAAGCAATTGGAAAGAAACTCTGGAAACATATTAAGTTTTACTTATTCACCTCTTTTAAGAAATTATAATCCTATATTTTTTTTGAAAACTTCAATCAGAATCGTACCTGTACTTGCCATTCAAAACCTTACCTTAGCCCCTCGAAAAAACAAAATCACTAAACAAACTATACGAGATAATGAAAAACCTCTCCCTTATTTTAAATGCGATTCTATTCCTATTGGTAGGATATCTTTTTATGGATAAGTTTTCTGCTGATAAAGTAGTAGAAGCACCTATTACAGAAGAAGGAACTTCAGAAGTTCCAAAAATCGTTTATATCAACTCCGATTCTTTGATTGCGAATTACGCGGAATTTCAAAAGATCAAAACAGAAATGGAAGCCAAGCAGAACAAAGAAGACGCTGCTTTGAAAAGCCGTGGTCGTTCGCTTGAAAGAGATATGGGTTCCCTTCAACAAGAGATGATGACACTTCAACAAGACGCACAAGGTGGTAATTTATCTAGAGTAGATTATGAGGCAAGAGCGGCGAAAATTCAAGAAAAAGAACAAAAGTTGACTCAAAAGCAACAAAGCTTAATGGCTGATCAACAACGGATTGCAGAAAAATTGATGAGAGAAGGCCAAGAGGTCAATGACGAGTTACAACTCAAAATCAAAAGTAAATTAGAACAATTAAAAGCGGAAAAAGGCTACGAGTACATCTTAAGCTACGGTCTTGGAAGTGGTGTTTTGGTCGCTGATCCTCGTTATGATATCACGAATACTGTTTTGAGTATTTTGAATGCGCAAACAGGAGACGAATAACAAAACGCGCAGCATATAAGCGGAATCAAAGAGGTGCAATTTCATATAGAAATTGCACCTCTTTTTTATTATTGTCTGAATCAGGATTCTCAGAATCAGCCTACTGCGGAAACGTTAAAGGATTTTCAGGATTCGTACTAAACAAATCCGTTAAAATCCTTAAAAATCCGTTCAATCCGTGTCCCATCAAGACACTGGCAACTCGGCAACAATGGCAACTGGCAACCACTCTTACTTACACTCCTGATTAATCCCCAAAATATACTTCCCAACCACGTCAATTTTTGGAGCAGCGTCCGCGCCCTCAAAACCGCTGATCATTTCATTGGTTAGGTAGCGTTTGGCGAGATTGGTTAACTCCAACGAAACTGGATTGTAGGACCAATGCCATTTTTCTTCATTGTAACCATGTGGCCTGATTTCTCCTTTTTGTGAATAAGGTTGGCAGTAGCCATAATCCTTTGCGTTTTTTGCGAGCCATTCAAAAGTCTTAGCCCCCTCCCCTTTTTCAAAAAAAGCAGGTTCTAATGAATTGATATCAATGTCTGTTCCCCAATGATGACGCGACGTGCCAGGCATAGAGCTATAAGTCAAGATTTTATAAGCTCGATCCACAGGGTTAGGCATCGTTTTAGAAAGGTCTTGACCATCTACTTTTCGAGCACCATTCCACTTCGCTTCCCAAATTCTTTTTTGATGATAAAAAGGGCGAACAGCAGAAATAATTTTCAAATCAATACTATCTTCTTTAGCTGCTTTTCGCATTTCTAAAAAGGCATGGTAAGCATCTTTTCGCATACGCATCTCACCATTTGAAGCAACTGATTTATCTATTAAAGTAAAATCTGGATGCGTCGCAGGGTCAAATTTCCCAATAACATAATCTATTGAAAAAGTGTCAGTTATCGTTCTTGCTGGTTCAAAATTACTGACAGTTGTTGCTTTAGGTTTAGTTTGAGGTTGATAAACGGTTTGCTGATCGGAAGTGCAACCAAAACAAACGATTAGAAAAGCAATTGGAGCATATCGCATAAAGATTATTTTTTTGCAAAGATTGAAAAAAAGTCTGAATCATCGTGCTCTGTTCGATTTTCAATATTGAACATATCTAAATACGCTGTACTATAAATTCTAATTAATTGACAAATTCTTGAGCTTTCTCAATGGCTCACTTTTCGTGACCTCTTGAGTTTCGTCTTTAGAAAGTAAAGAAGTTATGCCAAGTAACCACCTTACAAGGCAATTTAAAATTTTAGAAATTTACACGAATTAGGATGACTAAAAATGAAATTTAATTGTTAAATATGAGTGTGTTTTGTTATTCCATGATTTTATTTTGTTGAGTTGGAAAATCGCTTGATTGGTATGTCGTTTGAAAACACTTAGCAACAAAGGTTTATATAAAACCTACCTAAAATTTGCTTTACGACTATCCTAAAAAAAAGAATGAATATCCTCCAACTGTTTGTTGAGGGCTTGAGCGAAAATTGCAAGCTGTTTACAAACACTCAACTAAAGTTTTATACGACTATTCTGTGTCTAATCATGGCATTGACCCTGTCTGCTGAAGGTACCAAACAGGTATCTCCAACCGAAGACGATTGGGCATTATTACAATTAAGAGAGGGATTTGCAAACTACGGAACAGCTGGTACTTCTGCTGGTATGTGTCTCGAAATTTTAGATGCAAATGAGGAAGTTTATATCGGCTTATCCATGTTAGGTTATAGCAATTATAGAAACATCTCCAATGTCTCTTATGACTTTCGTATTTTGGATGAAATGGGGAATGTTGTTCATGGCCCTTTTACGGTAGATCCAACCAATGCTAATGGCAAAATTTACGATGACGTCGTAGCAGGGCCAGATCTTGGAAATGGAGTGGGTTACAATGTTTCAGACCCAATGTTTCGTTTTAGTCCAGGTGCGATTGGAACCTATTGCATAGAGTTCGATTTGACTACAGAAAAAACAGGTGGATTTTTCAATGAAGGAATCGTTTGGTGGGACTTTACAGTAACAGACGCAGCGGGTACACCTCAATTAGGAAGGTTATTTTCAGAAAATTGGAGTTTTCGTAATCCAACAGATAATGACCCTGATATTTTTAACCAACCCTTTAAAGGGATGGTTTTCGTATTAACGGATGGGGGTTTTGTGCATGAAGTTGATTTCGAAAATTCAGGCTTTAGAGGGTTGACGTTTCGTTTGGCTTTTAATACTTCTGGCCCAGGAATGACAGGCGATAATACGATAGACCGACAATCTGTAGATGGAATAAACGCAACCAATCCACAATTTAAAATATTTCTGAACGATCCAGATGCTGGGTTGTACACTGAAGCTGGATTTGGGGCAATCGTCTCAGGGCCTTTCTTGCAGGGCAGTGGCCCTTGTGATACGCTTGGTGGTTTTTGTGTCAACTTTGAAGTAAGTCAACCCGGCTTGGTTGAGATAATTCTTGACATGGACGGAATGGACGGACTCTACACTCCAAACACCAGAGATAGAATAATTTTAACCAGAACGAGTGCCGCTGGCCCTTTTTCAGATTGTATTCCTTGGGATAAAAAAGATGGATTAGGCAATTCGGTCGATCCTTTTGAAGGAGTACCTCTTTTCATGAAATACTCGCAAGGGGAAACTCACTTCATGATACATGATTTAGAGTACAATAATCCTGGATTTACTTCTAAAGTAATCCATCCAAACGGTGGTATTCCAAATGACCTTTTCTATTATGATGATAGTGCTTTGGATCCAGTCGATAATGATGCGAACCTTGATTTGGACAATAATCCCGCAACTGGCACTAACCCAACTTTGGAAGAACTGAATGGTTGTCCACCTCCTTGTCACATTTGGAACAGAAATACTACCAGTAGCACAATAGGTTTTGGAGAGTCAAATACCATCAATACTTGGTGGACAGGTAGTGTGATCGTTTTTCCACAAATCATCGAAGTCCTTTGTAAACAAGATACTTTGGTGGTTGAAAAAGAGGTCACAAAAATAACAAATGGTACAAGCGGAGCTAAGGGAAATTTTGATGTTACCTTCGAAATTTTAATAAAAAATATGGGAACAACCATATTTGATAGTCTGCAGGTCGTTGATGATATGGTAGGAAATTTTGGAGCAAGTTACGTCGGTTTGGTTGATGGCCCAACCATAACAAGTGAAGTTGGAATCGCCAATTTGCCAAATGCTTCTGCCACTTTCTCACCTAATTTATTAGATGGCGTAAGTGGAGAAATGTTCCCAGGAGATATTATAAAAATTGAATTTACAGTTGAATTAAATCCTAATTCATCAGGTACGTTATCTATACTTTCCAATCAAGCAGAAGCAATCGTTACCAACCGATACAATGGAGTAATTACAGATTTATCAGATGATATTAATGACACGACGAGTAATGATGATCCAAATATTATCTCTTTTCCAAAACTTGGAGTGGCCAAAAGATTAGCAAATTATCCAGCACCGTTAGCGGCAAGCGGAACAGCTTTAAATTACGATGTAACCTACGAGTTCATCATTGAAAACATAGGAAATGTTGCAGTTGAAGAAGTAAGTTTAACGGACAATATCGCTCTACAATTTGGAGGAGCATTCGTAAAAATCGTAAGCCCTCCGACCATAGAATCTTCAACAACAGCAGCAACTCCTGGAGGAATCAATGCTACCTACAATGGTAATTCAGAAATAGAATTATTGGATAGCACGGCAACCCTCCAATCAGGCGAACAAATCGTCGTTCAAATAGTCGTTGAAGTTTCTCCATATTCGGCTGGGGCGATTTATCATCCAACTGGGTATTTGGCCAATCAAGCATCGGTTTCAGGTTTATTTGATTGTGCGTTGGTTACAGATTTATCTGATGAAGGAACCGATCCGACCGATACGGAAACTCCTTCTGGTATTAATAATGGAACATTGGGCGATACAGGCAGCAGCAATGATCCAACTCTTTTTCCTTTTGAAATATGTGGAAATGGTGAAGATGATGATTTTGATGGAATGGTTGATTTGGATGATGATGAATGCGAACCTGATTGCAGTTTCTCAATAATACTTGGAGGCAAATGTGATCGATTAGAAATTACTTCTCCCTTAGCAGGTTGGACATACGAATGGTTTAAAAATGGAACTAAAATAGCTGGTGCAACAGCTGAATTTTACATTCCCACTATTCCTGAAGCGGGAGATTATTATGTTGAAATTAATACAGCTGAAGGATGTTTTATTATTACTAACACCTTAACTATTTCGAATTGTTGCGAACCTACTGAGCCAATTGTCAGAGGCGTTTATTAAAATTTAACTTTAGAGTTTACATTGTTGGAATGTCACAGCATTGTTTGTTTCGATTCTTTCGAAAAAACAAAACTTTGTTTTGGTATATGATTTGTTAGATGGGTAGTACACCCAAGCATTAAAATTACAGTCTTTACTATAGTTTTATGTAATCCCCAACATGTTGCAACAATTAAAATCTCTCTTCTGGAGGGATACATTGATACTTTTAGGACTCTTATTAATTATACTCCTCCCATTCTTCGCTCATGCAGAAGGTACTAAAGAAATGTCTCCTACTGAAGATGATTGGGTGCTGCTTCAATTAAGAGAGGGTTTTGCAAACTATGGCACTGGTGGTACTGAGAAGGGAATCAACTTCGCCGTCCTCGATGCAACCGAAGAGGTTTATTTCGCATTTTCAAGTTTAGGTTATGGTAATTATAGATTAACGACCAATGAGTCATACAGCTTTCGAGTGGTAGATGCAATTGGAAATGTCGTTCATGGCCCTTTTGTATTAGATGCCGCTAATCTAAATGGAAAGGACTATGATGATGTCGTAGCTGGCCCTGATCTTGGTAGCGGAATGGGTTACGATGTTTCTGATCCTATCTTCAATTTTTCGCCAACAAGTCCGGGCATTTATCACTTAGAATTCAATTTGGATAATCCTACAACAGGTGGTTTTCTAAATGAAGGAATAGTCTGGTGGGATGTAACTATTACAGATACTGCTAATAATCCAAAACTTGGAAGATTGTATTCTAAAAACTGGTCTTTCAGAGCTACGACAGATGGCGATCCTGATATTTTCAATCAACCTTTTGAAGGAAAAGTATATACATTGACCAATGACGGTTTTGTCCATTTAATTGATTTTGAAGGTTCGGGTTTTAGAGGTTTAACCTTTACGTTAGCTTTTAATAATACTGGGCCAGGAGACTCTGGCGATTTGGACAATGATAGAAAATCAATACCTGGCTTACCAACTAAGTTACCCGAATATGATATTTTTCTAAATGATCCAGACCCCAACCTCTATGTAGAAGGTACTTTTGGAGTGGTAAAATATGGCCCAGTACTAACTAGTGCCGAACAATGCGATACCTTAGGATCATCCTTTTGTATAGAGTATGAAGTTGATCGGCCAGGGCTAATTGAGGTAATTCTTGATTTACATCAAAATGATAGAGTTTTTACTCCCGGCACAAGAGATAAAATTTTAATAGATCGAATTTTGGTAGGTGGAGATCTTAGTGGCTGTGTTGATTGGGATTTGACAGATGGGTTAGGTGATAAAGTTAATCCATTCATGGATTTACCCATTTTTATCAGATATTCTCAAGGAGAGGTTCATTTCATGATGACTGACGTGGAGTATAATAATCCAGGATTTATTTCAACTTTAATACATCCATCAGGAGGATCAGTGGCCGACAATATAATTTTTTATGATGATAGTCAACTTGCACTCATTGATCAGGACAACAATCTCGATTTAGACAACAATGCGGCAACGGGCGTCAATCCTCCACTGACGGAATTGAATGGCTGCCCCATGCCTTGCCATAATTGGAATCGCCTGACCAACACAACCTCAGAAGGTTATGGCGAATCAAATACCATCAATTCGTGGTGGTTGCAAGCCTCTCGCCCATTTCCAGAATTTACGGCTGTTACTTGCCAATTGGATACCCTTGTTTTGACCAAAGCAGTTTCTAAAATTAAAAACGCAGCAAGCGGAACGGCAACTAATTATGACGTGACCTTTGAGATAATTTTTGAGAATAATGGAACAACCATTTTTGATAGTATTCAAATTATTGATGACATGGCTGCCAATTTTGGAGCAGCATATATTGATTGGATTGATGGGCCAAATATTTCTATTTTTAATGGAAGCCCAACACTTCCGAACCTAAACCTTCACCCAAACTTATTTGATGGCGTCTCCGGAGCAATGGCTCCAGGAGATGCTATTAAAGTTGAATTTACGGTTGAGTTAAACCCAGAAGCATCGGGCTCACTTTCTATTTTAGAAAATCAAGCCATAGGGCAAACCACCAATAATTACAGCAATACCACAACCGATCTATCTGACGATACTATCAACCCATCAAGTGATGATGACCCTACACCTGTCCGTTTTCCAAAAATAAAATTGACAAAAAGTATTGTTGAAATTCCAGCTCCACCTGCTGCAAGTCAAAACCCATTAAGCTATGATCTGACTTTTGAGTATTTGATTGAAAACGTCGGCATGGTCGATTTAAAAAACATCAGTTTGGAAGATGATTTTGTTGAAAATTTTGGAGGTGGGTTTGTTCAAATCGTTGGCTTTCCATCTATTGGTGGCAGTACTACTGCACAAGTTTCAGGAGAAATAAACAATTTTTTCAATGGAAGAGGAACAAACATCAAACTCCTCAATGAAGCAGGGATTTTAAAACCAGGAGAAACAATTCAAGTTTTTGTAACAGCAGAAGTTGTTTTACATCATCCCGATGCGAAATATAATTCAGATGGATATTTTGAAAATACAGCAACGACATTTGGAACTGCCACTGAAATCAGTCCCATTTTAAAAGGAACAAAAAGAGGGAACTTGGCTAAACTGCCAGCAGAGGTTTTTGATGGCGTAATTGTTACCGATGCTGCTAAAGCAGTTTTCCCAGCAGAAATATGTGATAATGGCATCGACGATGATATGGATGGTCTCACTGATTGCGATGATCCCGATTGTGGATTTTCAGTTATAATTGAAATTTCTGGTGATTGCACTCAAATGGAAATCACTTCGACTATAGCAGGTTGGAGTTATCAATGGTATAGAAACGGCGCTGTTCTAAATGGAGAAACTTCTGCAACCTTAACGCCTCCATCACCTGGAGGTGGTAATTATTATGTAGAAGTGACCAACTCACAAGGCTGTTCTATTCTTTCAAACACTTTGTCGGTTTCGGATTGTTGTGACCCAAATAATCCAACCATTATTGGTTTGAATTAATTATTTCGATTATTAGACTTTGTTCTAATAAAATTGATTTAATAAATTGAGTCATTATGCGCCGTAATTTTAATACCGTTCCGTTCAACTTCCAACACCAAATTTTCAACCTATCCCCTTCCTTTCAAAATAAAATCTAAATCAACATTATTTTTGATAAGCTCAATGGCACGAGCAGCTTTCCATGGGGTACGAGTATTGATTTTTACTTCGATCCGATTGATTTTCACCATCGATCCCAAGGTATCGAGTGCCGTAGAAACCACTGGAATTTTATGCTCTCGAATATAATCTCCACATAGCGGATCTGCGTCAATATGAAACTCGTGTCGTCCGTCCCCTGTGATAATAATTCCAGATAGCGGTGACTTTTCCAAATTCTTTTCTTGAGCAATATTTCGGATTTTCTGAACTGCTTTTGGCAACCTTTTTTTACTGGCCACCAATAAAACGTTCTTTTCACCATCAATTTCGGACTCATCGTTTTCAACCAAAGAACCCGCCATAAATGTTTCTACACGATTGTCGAGTTTATCCACATTGGCTATCGCATAACCGTTCACCGCTCGATTTATGGTTTCCATGATTGGGTTGGAAAGTGATTTATCATAAGGCAAAACGCCGAGTAGCGGCAAGTCCCATTCTTTTAGTTTTTTACCGACATACTCCCGTACCTTTTCCAATTTTTCAGGAAGGGTTTTATTGATAATCACACCGATGATAGGTACATTATTTTCTCTAAAAAGTGCAGTCGTCATGTTCAATTGGTCGATGGTATTTCCGATTCCTCCTTCCACGATCATGATGACTCCAGCGTTGGCAATATTGGCCACTTCTGCATTGGAAAGATCAACGACACTGCCCACTCCTGGGTGACCAGTGCCTTCGTAAACTACGATGTCGTGCGCTCTTTCCAAGCGAGCACAGGCCGATTCTACCCGTTGGCGAAAAGTAAATTCAGTAGGATTTTTCAAAAAAGCAGATGTCGCTCCTGAACCTAAAATTACTGGACTATGAAGCATTTCATCTAACTCAAAACCCATCACTTTAGAAAAAAGCAAGGCGTCTTTATCAACTTTCAAATCTCCTAAATCCACAAACTTCTGACCAACTGGTTTGCAATAACCGACATTGATACCTGCTTGCTGCAATGCAGCAGTTAAGCCAAGCGTACAAGTGGTTTTGCCAACATGTTGACTTGTGGCTGCTACGTAGATTCTTTTGTACATGAATTAAGTGGTTAAGTGGTTAAGTGGTTAAGTGGTAACTTGATGACAATCAAATAGTTGCAGACATTTCGACCATTTTATTATTAAGGAACGCTCAAAAAATAAGTTCCCGATTTCAAAAAATAAGTGAAGGAAAAGTGATTGATAATGAGGTTTTTCGAGCTAATTTTTTGAATTGAAGAGGGAAGTTATTTTTTGAGTAATACTAAGCAGCACGGCTTAAGTTGCTCGTACTCGTTTAATCTTAATCAACTCAATAGACTTAATCAACTAATCCAGTCCTTTTTCCAAACCATCCGATTTCAAACGACCTTCAATGGCACGTATTTTTGAATACGTAAAATCTTGATTAGATTCAAAACCATGTCCATATATGATTTCTCCAGGACGACGAATGATGACAAATTTATTGGTATAAACTTTACTCAACGCATCATCCCAAATAAGTTCTTCGGTTTCGAGTCTTTCTTTGGTTCGGCTTTCCCACACGACGCTATCTCTCACAATCATAATTCCTTTTTGCTCATATCGAGTAGCACTTTTGGCCGTCAACCAACTATCCGTTTTTCCATTTTTATCAAAAAAGGTAACATGCAAACCGTCTGGAAATTCTTCATGTGGATCTTTTCTATCCACGTATCTTTCTAAAGTAGGGCTTTGCACTTTTACTTTTACGACGGCCGAATCACTGTACAGAATCGTGACATCTCTTGCTATTTCTTTGGCGGTATCTTCTTCCGAAAAAAGGCGATTGATTTCTGCTATATCATTTTCGCAAGAAAAAAGAAAAGAGGCAACAAACAAGAGAGTTAACGAACGCAAAGATGCAAAGACGCAAAGCGAATTATACTCTTTGCACCTTTGCGCCTTTGCGTCCATCTTTAGCAAATTATTTATCATTATCTAAACAAAGTTACATCCCCTTCATAAAGCACCACCACATTATCAACATAAAGCACTTCAAAGAAGAAAGTATAAACGCCTGTATCCATTCCATCTGCGTTGAAAGCGCCATCCCAACCTTCTGTTTCGACGCCAGCAGGGAAATTTTCTTTTAGAAAAAGCATGTTCCCCCATCTATCAAAAACGGCCATTCTTTGGATTTCAGTCACTTGTTTTCCACCAAAACCTGTGAAGAAATCATTGATCCCATCGTTGTTTGGAGAGAAAGCACTTGGTATGAAAAATGGTCGAACTATTTCAACGTTAATCAAAACTGAATCAATAGAAGTACAACCTGCACCACTTTCGGCACGAATTGTATAAGTCGTCGTCCCGGGTGGTAAAATATCAGGATCCAAGCAATCAAGACAACTCATCCCTTGAATGGAATCCCATTGAAAAGTAAAAGGTGGATTACCATTGATCGTTGCATTCAAAGCAGATTCACAACCTAATTGAAGATTTTGAGGACTTCCCGCATCGACCTCAAATGGCGGCGCTGGGTTAATCACCACCTCAACCGAATCACGGCATCCTTTGATATCTTGTACAAAAGCAGAATATGTCCCTGGTTCTAATTGATTGAAGTTAGTTATTGGGTTAAAATCAACACCATCAGCGCTAAATTGATAGTCAGGACTTCCTCCTGCACCACTTATTTCAAAGAATCCACTGGGTGTCTCTGGGCAATTGGGATCACCTTGCCGATCTACTTGTATAGCTAAAGTATTTGCTGGGTCACAACAAGGTTCTATAAAAATAGAACGTATCTCTGTTTTGGAACACCCCGCATCGGTCGTGATTCTTAAAACAATGTTTTTGGTACCAAAAGACTCATACGTAATATCGTGAGGGCCTTCCAAATCACTGGTAGCCATGTCTGCTCCATTTCCAAAATTCCATTCAAAACCAGTGATATTTCCGATACCCGAAGTAGAATTATTGATAAAAGTTACATCGTCGATATCACATTGATTGTCTAATTCGGGGTCAATAATGAAATCAATATCAGGCCCAACAAAGGTTCCTGTACCGCCAAAAGTTACCGCAAAACCAGCTCTGGATCGACTAAAATTCAAAATGACGAGTGCATAAGCTTTCCCTGCTTCCATTTGCAAAGGTCGAATGAAGTTATTGTCTCCAGCATCGCAACCTGCATTTTCGTGATCATCTGTTTCACCAGAGCGCAAACCAGTTGGGCCATGGCAACGAATCCAATCACTGGTCGGAGCATTCTCAATAGCACCAGAAGCCATACACAACAAAGGAAGTTTTCCACTACAATCATCTACGCCGTTTGGCAATTCATAAACCCAAAAATCCAGATCATCCACTGGATTGAGCGGCGTCAATGTAAAAGTCAATGAACCTGCATCTTTACAAATCCATTTGTACCAACCTGATTGATCTTCCGAATACCCATCTTCTCTCATTTCGCAAGGTTGCCCATCACTGGTAATTTCATTTCGAACAAGTCCACCCGTTTCCAAAAAAGGAACAATAAAAGGCGTTTTATCACAAAGCAAAACCCCAGGTTCACAATCAGAAATCGGGTCTGGCACTACATCAAAACTCGTGATACAAAGTTGAAAAGTTTCGCCCATACGTTCACGAGAAGAAATTCTTATAAAATAAATTTCACCAACATTGACTTCTGCATTGATAGTCAAAACATTATTGGAAGCTGCACCGATAGCATTCCCACAATCCAATTCTACCAAATTGCCGCAATCGCCACTATAAAGCGCTATTGATTTTTGAATAGCAGTGAAATCACCTCCTGTAAAAATATCTGTGCTTCCCACAAATCGAATACTCACCCCAGGCCGTACTCCTCTAAACGCAAACCAAACATCCTCCCCCACGGAACCACCCCAACAACTCGCAGCTGCTTGAGAAGAAATCGTCGAACTTGAAAAAGTAAATTCTCCCACATCTGAACAATAATCCGTAACGTCAGGAAGTAAAATAGCTCCATTACATTCATCATTGGCTGATTGCCCGTAAATCGTCATGGAACAAAAACAAAAAACTATTAGTGTCAATAATTGCTTCATAAGGAAGTATGTTTTGAAGTTGTTTAAGAATAGGGTTTAGAATCGAAAAAATGAGTTTGAAGGTTCTGAAGAAGCTAAATTTTCAATCCATAGCCTCGCTACGGGTTTAAAATTTGGCAAAATCAGGTTCTTTAAAATCGAATTTGTAGGTTAAAACCTGTTTTTAAATAACTTCTTTGATTAGAAACGCTAAAATAGGTTGCCTTGTTGGTAACACAGCAGTCTCGTAATATTTTTTTGGAGGTTGTATATTAAGAATTACATTTACATCAGAATAATTCAATAATAAATGTTCAATCTACCTAATCTACTTACCCTATTCAACCTCTTTTGCGGTTGTTGCTCAATTGTTAGTCTCAAAAACGGGTACTATGTAGATGCTGTTGGCTGGCTGATCGCTTCCGGATTGGCTGATTTTATGGATGGATTAGTTGCTCGTGCGATGAAAATTAGCGGACCAATGGGCAAAGAACTCGATTCTTTGGCAGACATGGTTTCCTTTGGTGTGGTGCCAGGGGTTATTTTTCATGAGTTGCTATTGATGAGCTTTCCTGAAGCGCCTGTTTATGGTTTGAATTTACATGCCGCGCCTGCCTTTTTACTGACCTGTTTTGCTTGTTTACGGCTGGCAAAGTTTAATATAGATACAAGACAATCAGATTCTTTTATGGGGCTCAACACCCCTGCAATGACCATGTTCACAACTGGAATTTTACTGGTTTTTCATTGGGACACCTTTGGCATTGGCACTTTTATTATTCAACCAAGTGTACTTTTTTCACTCATTGCAATTTTGAGTTATTTGCTCATTGCCGAGATTCCAATGTTTGCTTTTAAACTTAAAAAATTAGGTTGGAAAGGAAATGAGATTCAGTTTTCATTTTTAGGATTTGCTGTTCTTCAATTCATCTTTTTGAGAGAAGCGGGACTTTGTACGGCTATTATCACGTATATTCTTTTTTCTCTTTTTGATAATATGAAGAGCGATTTAGTGGAACGCGGATGACGCGGATTCACGCGGGTTTTCGCGGATTT
>CALLVG010000175.1 GCA_938010715.1 uncultured Saprospiraceae bacterium | reverse complement strand
AGTGCAGTTGTCTGCAATTTTTCGATTTTCAAAATTAATTTTCATGTGTATAATTGTTGGTTAAAAAATACAAGTAATGCGAATCAGGGGTTGAAATTTTGTATCGTATGCACGCAAATACTCCTTTTTCCGCTACTTTTCTCCGATATAAAATCGGGACACGCGTTAAAAAATAACTTCCCTCTTCAATTCAAAAAATTAGCTCGAAAAACCTCATTATCAATCACTTTTCCTTCACTAATTTTTTGAAATCGGGAACTTATTTTTTGAGCATTTCTAATCATAAATTTCTCACGTATTGAGTATTATCCATTCGCATTTCAAACAAAAGTGATTGAAAGGCTATTAGATAAGCTCCCCGTTTTTAATAAAGTTTACTCTTAACTAATCCGACTCCAAACCTTAATATTCTTTGCTTTTTTTCGCATGTGCGCAGCCAATCGAGCATTAGCAGGATGTTCCAACTTCGGGTCTTTTTCGAGAATTTGTGTAGCAACTGCACGTGCAGTGGTTAGGATTTTTTGATCTGTGCCGAGGTCGGCCAAATTTAGGTTAATGACCCCACTTTGCTGAGTGCCTTCTATGTTTCCAGAACCACGTAATTTTAAATCTGCTTCTGCGATTTCGAAACCGTTGTTGGTTCTGACCATCGTGGCGAGACGTTCTTTTGAGTTGTCTGACAATTTGTAACTCGTCATCAAAATACAGTAACTTTTTTCAGCGCCACGACCTACCCTTCCGCGTAGTTGATGCAGTTGCGAAAGTCCAAATCGTTCTGCATTTTCAATAATCATGACGGAGGCGTTTGGCACATTTACGCCGACTTCAATCACGGTAGTGGCAATCATGATTTGCGTTTCATTTTTGATAAAACGTTGCATTTCAAAGTCCTTTTCCTTAGCTTTCATGCGACCATGGACGATGCTGATTTGATACTCTGGCATCGGAAAATCACGAAGCAATGTTTCGTAACCTGACATCAGATTGGCGAGGTCCAATTTTTCGGATTCTTCGATGAGGGGGTAAACGATATAGATTTGACGACCGAGTTTGATTTGCTCTTTCATGAAACCGATCACGCGCAGGCGGTTGCCTTCCATCTTATGAGAAGTGTCGATTTCTTTACGGCCAGGCGGCAATTCATCAATCACTGAAACTTCCAAATCACCATACAACGTCATCGCCAAAGTTCGAGGAATCGGCGTCGCTGACATCACCATGATATGTGCTGGATATGGACTACTTTTTTTCCAAAGTTTGGAACGTTGCGCGACTCCAAATCGATGTTGCTCATCAATAATCGCTAATCCCAAATTTTTAAAAATAACAGGATCTTCAAAGACTGCGTGTGTTCCTACCAAAATATTGATCTTGCCCTCAGCGAGTTCTTCGAGTAAGAGTTTTCGTTTTTTTCCTTTTACGCTTCCGGCTAAAAAGGCGACTTTCAAATCAATCCCTTCCAAATCTTCCGAGATGCCGATGTAGTGTTGCTGTGCTAAAATTTCAGTAGGTGCAACCAATACCGCTTGGTAGCCATTGTCGATTGCAATGAGCATACTTAGCAGCGCAACAATCGTTTTTCCACTTCCCACATCTCCCTGCAACAAACGATTCATTTGTGAACCAGCACCCAAATCTCTACGAATTTCTTTGACCACGCGTTTTTGCGCCCCCGTCAGTTCAAAGGGTAATTTTTCGTTGAAAAACTGATGGAAATAATCACCCACCACTTTAAAAACAAAACCTCTAACTTCGTCAACTCTTCGGCGCTTGATGCGCAATAGTCGTAATTGCAAAAAGAACAATTCCTCAAATTTCAAACGGAAACGTGCCAAGTCCAATTCCTTTTGTGATTTTGGAAAATGGATATTTTTCATGGCTAATGAATGAGGAACCAATTTCAGTTTCTCAATCATATAATCTGGCAAATTTTCGGGCAAGTCCTCCCCCATTTTAATTTGCTCAAATATGGTCTTTAATAATTTGCGGCGACCTTTGCTGTCGAGTCCTCGGTTATTGAGTTTTTCGGTACTGGCGTAAACAGGTGAGAAAGTCGATTCCTCTCGCGCATTTTGCAAATTAACCGCTTCGATTTCGGGATGAGGAATATTGAACTTTCGATTAAATTCATTGACCTTCCCAAAAACGATATATTCTTTTCCAACTTCTAACGAACGACTCAACCAATGAATTCCTCGAAACCAAACCAATTCAACAACCCCCGTATCATCCCGCAACTTAGCAACCAATCGCTTTTTGCCGCCTTCCCCAATCGTATTAACCGAGCGCAAAATGCCTTTGATTTGTACTTCCGCACCAGCAGTATTCAAATCCCGAACTTTATGAAATTTAGTTTTATCAACATATCGAAATGGGTAGTTGACCAAAAGATCCCCGAAAGTATAAACGCCCAATTCTTTACGCAGCAGCTCGCCCTTGGCTGGGCCAACTCCCTTCAAGTATTCTATCGGACTTTCGAGTTTTTTCATAGAAATGTGGTTGATTTAGGTTTAGTAACCTTTTAAATTTTAGTCAAACCCAATGTTCTTAAAACCAACAAATCCAAGTTTATGAACCAAAGGGGCGTTAGCCCCGATACCGTTTGTAGAAAATAAATTAACCAATAATATTGAGACCCGCCGCGGCGGGGCGGCACCGTTAGAATATTTACGGTGACGGAGCTACGCCCCTCAATTTGATATGCTTTCACTTTTTCTACAAACAGAGCCGCCACTACGTGGCTATTTTAAGAAATTCAGATTGACTCGTTTTAACGTGAAAATTCTATTTGCAAAGAAAAGAAAAATGTAGGAGCAGATTACATTTATATCCACTTAAAAATTGAGTATAAATTGTCCTCCTTTGAAGGGAAAATTAATTCAAAGATCGATAATTCCCCCCCTTCCCCCTCAAAAGGAAGAGCGGATTGGTTCTATGAAAAAAGCGGATTTTACCAAAATATAATTTTCCAAATCTCAAAATTAACGGTGCCAGGACTACGTCCTTTTCTCAATCTTTTTGAACTAATTTTCTACAAACGGAGTCAGTCC
>CALLVG010000174.1 GCA_938010715.1 uncultured Saprospiraceae bacterium | reverse complement strand
CGGATAACTTCTACAGGTACTTCTACCTCTTTGACTACCTCAACTATCTTTTCTACCTCTTTGACTACCTCAACAGGTTTTTCAACTTCAACTACTCTTTCTCTTGGATTATACAATAACCAACCGATCCAGCCTCCTAACAAAGACGCTAATAATCCGAATAGAAATGGATATAAAAAACACCAAATCAAAATCATTTTTATAAAAATTTAAAGTTTTTTAAAATTTAGTTTAACAGAATCACTTCGACTCTTCGGTTTTGTGCACGCCCTTCTTCTGAACTATTTTCAGCGATTGGTCTGCTATCACCATAACCTTTTGAATCCATTCTATCTGCGCTTATGCCGCCTTTACTTGCCAAATATTCGGCGGTGTATTCGGCACGCTTGCGCGAAAGGCGCTCATTTCCTTTACCAATATTATCAGTATGCCCAGATACCTCTATTCTACTTGTCGATACTTTATCCAAGTAAAAAATAATATCTGCTAAGTCTTGACGATTTTGAGCATCAAGATTAGGCTCTTTTGCATCGGTATCAAAATATAGTCTAACAGGCTCCGCCGAAAGTCTATCACCAATTGCCCCAATTCTGTCATCGTCGCCCCCTGCGGCATCAAAACGGAATTCAGCACCGTGGCAAAGAGTGTCTGCCATAAAGCCTTCCCCTTCTACGGTCGTTGACTCAGTGTTTATGTTTGCAGATTCAACTCCCAAGTCTTCAAGCAGCGTTTTTATTGCATCCGCACGTGCTAAGCCTAAGTCAGGCAAAATACTTGAATTCGATTCTGATTCGTCATAAACACCAACAATTGTTACAGCCCTGTCTTGGTTTGCGATTAGATACTCAGAAGTTTCGTTGATCAAATTTTCAACATCTTGAGCATAAGGCACTACATCATATTCGTCTCTTGCGAATCTTATGTAACGATTTGAGTTTTGTGAAAAATTCTTGTCTGAAATACTCCATGGTCCGCAGTAGGCATCGCCCCCAGTAGTTGCAGGTACAACACCAGTTGAATTATTAGCACCATCATCAGGACATAAAAGATTAGAAAAATATCTTGCCCCAGAAAATAGTACAAACAACAAAAGCAGAAACAGGAGAATAAGAAGGATAGTCCTATTCATTGTAAAATAGTTTTACTTTAAGTGTGAAAAAAGTTGTTAATCAATTTTGTATCAGTGAGTAAAACCTTTTTGCTTTCTCATAGTAGTTAAACTAACAAAAAGGTGAGGCGGCTAATGTAAAACTTTTCTTAATAATTTTACAAAAGTATCCTTACAAATTAGGATAAACGTGTAAAAAACTGATAATCAGGCATCTATCAATAGAGAAAAAGCTATAATATCAATTAAAGAAAATGTTAAAGCCAACCCAATATATAGACGTAGCTTTTTTGAAAAAGGCACAAAAAAAGCCCACGAAAGTAAATCGTGAGCTTTGTGGTGTGGGAGGGAATTGAACCCCCGACACATGGATTTTCAGTCCATTGCTCTACCAACTGAGCTACCGCACCAAGAAATTATGTGTTTTTTTTACGCTTGCTTTTCAAGCGGGTGCAAATGTAAATTCATTTTTCTTTTTTCCCAATATTTGAAAAGAAAATTTACAGAAAAAAGTTCCATTTTTTTTGCTCGCTTCAATTTCTATCTTTGAACCCAACATTCACCTAATTTTTCAGACTCGTATTATGAAGAAACTTTGGCTAATCATTAAACGAGAATATTTGACTCGCGTTCGAAAACGATCTTTTATTCTTGGAACTTTATTGACTCCACTTGCTTTTGGGCTATTTTTTATAGTTGTGGGATTTATTTTTTCGTACGAAAGCGATGAAGAAAAAATCGTTGCTGTGATTGATAAAGGCAATATTTTAGAAAAGAAAATAAGCGATGCGAAGAAATTGTATTTCCAATTTCCTAATAAATCTTTGGATGAACTAAAAGCTGCCGTTGCAGAAAAGCAATTCGATGGGGTTTTGGTGATTCCCGAAATCAATGATTTATATGTTAAAGATCAAACGGTTTACTTTTATTCGGAAAAGCCGCCTTCTGCCGATATGAGTTCCTTTATTGAAAAAAGGATTGAAAAGTCGATTAGAGATTATAAAATCAGTGAACTTAACCTTGAAGCCAAACAAATCGAAGCTTTGGGTGTCAATGTCTCTGTCGATCCAGAACCGCTTGACCCCAATGAGGATAACGCAACCACTTTCTCTTCTGCTGTCGGCGTTTTCTTTGGGATGATGATGGGTTTCATCATGTACACTGTTGTTTTTGTTTATGGAATGATGGTGATGCGTAGTGTAATGGAAGAAAAAACAACTCGTATTGTTGAAGTGATGATTTCTTCCGTCAAACCTTTCCAACTAATGATGGGTAAAATCATTGGCGTTGGAGCTGTTGGTTTAACTCAAGTAACCGTTTGGGCAATTTTGATTCCAGCAATTTCTTTTTTAGTACAAATCGTTTTTGGATTTGATAATAGCCGATTGGAAGAAATGCAAGCTGCACAAGGTGGTATCAACCCAGACGATATGGAAGCCATGATGCACATGGCCATGAATGAATTAAGTCAAATGAATTGGTGGGTTATCATTCCTTTATTCATTTTATACTTTTTGGGTGGATACTTTTTGTATGCTTCGATGTTTGCAGCAGTGGGTTCTGCGATTGGGGATGATATGGGTGAGGCTCAATCTTTGACTTTGCCGATTTCAATTCCAGTTATTTTGGCTTTGTATATTATGATAGTCGCGGTGCAATCGCCTGACAGTAGCTTGGCGGTTTGGTCTTCTATTTTTCCGCTCTTCTCCCCTATTGTGATGCCTGCAAGGTTAGCTTTTGATCCTCCGATGTGGCAGATTTTGCTTTCGTTGGTATTACTTTTCGCTACCGTTCTTTTCTTTGTGTGGCTGGCAGGCCGAATTTATAGAGTTGGTATTTTGATGTATGGGAAGAAGGCTTCTGCCTTGGAGATAATGAAGTGGATATTTACGAAGGTTTAAACCTATACTATGGACGTATTACTGGTTTTTGTTTTCATTTTTTCAATAATATTTTTGCTTTACCTAATAATTTCGAGTATTCAAAATAGGGTTTCTAAAATCCTTTCAAAAAAGAAAAAGGAAAAAATCGTAAACGAAGAGAGATTGCTCAAAGAAGAAAAAAAAGAGGCGATCAAGCGAAAAATTTTACAAAAAAAATATGATAAAGAATTAGAAAAAGAAGCAAAAAACGAATTAATAAAAGATGGTCTTTTGTCACCAAATATTGGAAACAAAAGAGCACCAATACCGCAAGAGACCATGGATAAAGTTTGGAATCGTGATAATGGGCAATGCGTGAAATGCGGTTCAAAACAAAATCTTGAATTCGATCATATTATTCCTTTTTCAAAAGGTGGAGCAAATACTTATCGTAATCTTCAGTTGCTTTGTAGAAGTTGCAACGCTAAGAAATCAAATAAGATTGGATGAAATTTCCAAATAAAAAAAGGCTCTATGTCGAATGAAGTGGGTGAACCAATTTTTAATGAGTTGATTTAGCGAGCCTCAGAGAGGATTAATTGAATGCACCCACTCGATTCAAATTAGAACCTAAAAAAAATCCGCCAAGTCTTGCGACTTGGCGGATTTTTTTATTCGTTCGTGCGCGGAGCACCGCTCCACGTTACGATGCGGAAGCTTTGAATGCTTCAATCAATTTTGGAACTACCTCAAAGGCATCTCCAACAACTCCATAATCCGCAGCTTTGAAGAAAGGTGCTTCTGGATCTTTATTGATAACGACAATTACTTTCGAACTATTTACGCCAGCTAAATGCTGAATCGCTCCAGAGATAGCAATTGCAATATAAAGGTTTGGACGAATCGCCACTCCTGTTTGTCCAACGTGCTCATGATGAGGGCGCCAGCCCG
>CALLVG010000173.1 GCA_938010715.1 uncultured Saprospiraceae bacterium | reverse complement strand
CCTCGTCTCAATGCACGAATAAACTCACTACCAACCACTCCCCCATTCACGTATTTAGAAGCGATTTCGAAGTTTTCGTTACTCGCGATTCCGAAACCAATCATCACTGGATTTTTTAAATCCATATTTCCCAACTTAGCAAAATAGGCTTCTTGTTCCGATGAATACCTACCTGATTTTCCAGTCGTAGAAGCAGTGGCCACGGCATATAAAAAACCATCGCTCGCCTGATCTAATTGTAAAATTCGCTCATCAGAGGTCTGTGGAGTAACGAGGAAAATTTTATTCAATCCGTGTTTTTTAAAAAATGGTTTATAAACATTTTCAAACTCATGAAGCGGCAAGTCAGGCAAAATCACTCCATCCACCCCCACTTCCGCACATTTCTCACAAAAGCGTTCTAATCCAAATTGCATCACTGGATTGACATATCCCATGAGTATAATCGGAATTTGCGTTTCCGCTCGGATGCCTTTTAATTGTTCAAAAAGCACCTCAAGGGTCATCCCATTTTCTAATGCTTGATGATTACTCGCCTGAATCGTCGAGCCATCTGCCAACGGATCGGAGAAAGGCATTCCAATTTCTACAATGTCCGCACCTGCCTGATCTAATTCAAGTAAAATACGACGTGTATCATTCAGTTGAGGAAAACCAGCAGTGAAGTAGATTGCCAGATTGTTTTCCTTTTTATTATTAAAAACTTGATTGATTCTATTCATTTTTAAAACGGTTGATGGTAAAATGGTACGCGGTACACGGCTACCATTTTGTCGTGTACCGTTTACCTTAAACCAATTTTAAATTTCTAAATGCTTCATATAAGTTTGCAAATCTTTATCCCCTCTCCCTGATAAACAAATCGCTACAACATCATCTGGTTTAAAGGTACATTTTTCTAAAAGAGCGAAAGCATGTGCGGATTCGAGCGCAGGAATAATGCCTTCCAAACGCGAAAGTTCTATGACAGATTTCATTGCCTCATCATCTGTTACGGGCAAATAATCTGCTCGACCTGTTGCTGCCAAATGCGCATGCAATGGCCCCACTCCTGGATAATCCAAACCTGCCGAAATCGAATATGGCTCAACAATTTGTCCATCATCAGTTTGGATTAAAAAAGATTTACTGCCATGCAAAATACCTGATTTTCCGAGTGTAATTGTTGCTGCGGTCTCACCACTATTGACGCCCAAACCTGCGGCTTCCGCTGCAATCAAACGTACCGATGGTTCATTGATAAAATGATAAAAAGCACCTGCTGCATTACTTCCTCCGCCGACACAAGCCATCACCACATCAGGTAGTTTTTGACCAGTTTGGATTGGCATTTGTTCCAACATTTCTTCACTAATCACCGATTGCAAACGCGCTACTAAATCTGGATATGGATGTGGCCCAACCACCGAACCAATGATGTAATGAGTATCTTCTGGATTCGACAACCAATCGCGGATTGCTTCATTTGTAGCATCTTTCAAAGTGCGGCTTCCACTCAATGCGGGGACGACTTTTGTTCCGAGCATTTTCATTCGAGCGACGTTTGGTGCTTGACGAGCGATGTCCACTTCGCCCATGTAAACGAGACATTCCATGCCCATGAGTGCGCAAACGGTTGCGGTTGCCACGCCGTGTTGACCTGCACCCGTTTCGGCGATGATTCGTTTTTTACCGAGGCGTTTTGCCAATAAAATTTGACCAATTGTATTGTTCACTTTATGTGCGCCGGTATGACACAAATCTTCTCTTTTCAGAAAAATTCGAGTGTTGTATTTTTCTGAAAGTCGTTTGGCGTGATAGAGTGGCGTTGCTCGTCCGACATAATTTTTGAGCAAGTCTCTGAATTCTTTTTGAAACTCAGCATCATTCAAAATGTCGAGATAGCACTTTTGTAATTCTTCTACATTACGGTGCAACATCTCTGGAACATACGCGCCTCCGAACTCGCCGTAAAAACCGCGCTCGTCTATTTTTATTTCTTTGAATGTATTTTTTGTCATGTTCCGCAAATTTTTAATTGATAAAATTACGTGCAGAACTCAAGTTCCGCATACCAATAAATTCTTTCAACATCTCCACATCCTTCAACCCTGGTTCTATTTCAAATTTACTATTCACATCAATTCCATAAAGTTTTGGGTGATGGAATTTTTTTAATGATTCTACCGATTCCAAACCGATTCCACCACTCAGAAAAAAAGGTAATTCTCCATTATATTTTTCTAAAACCTTCCAGTTAAATGTGTAGCCGTTTCCTCCTGGTAATTTTCCTTTTGTGTCAAACAGAAAAAGGTCGCAATGTGGTTCATAGGGTTTCGTTTTTTCAAAATCAAAATCATCATCTACTGAAAATACTTTGATGATTTCGACATTTTCTTTTTTTAGTTTTTGGCAAAATTCTTGGGTTTCCTTTCCATGTAGTTGGATGGCGTTGAGTTTGAATTCTTTAATGTTCTTTTGGATAAAATTGAAATCAGAATTTACGAAAACCCCAGTAAACTTTACAGTTGCTCCTTGTCCCCCTTTGGAGGGGAATATAGGGGGTGGAATCATCGTGTGAAGTAGAAAATCCCACCCCTCAAAAGGGGGACAGTTTCCACTCAATACGTAGCGACTCGACTTTTCATAAAAGATAAAGCCGAGGTAGTCAGGTTGCAAGCCCAACACTTCGCGGATGTTTTCTGGCTCGCGCATGCCGCATATTTTTAGACGCAAGTTGGAATGGGAATCCACTACACTCTTATTTTTTGACTCTTCTTTCATTTTTTGATTTTTTCAAAATCATTGCGGAGCACCGCTCCGCATTACGAGGCGGTTTGTAGTTTATGTTTTTGCAACGTTGTGATAAACTCAGCACAAGCAATTTCAGGTTGTGTTGTTTTCATAAATGACTCCCCAATCAACAATCCGTCAAAACCTGCAATTTGTAAATTGGCCGCGACTTGTGGGTCGTTGATTCCGCTTTCTGAAATCTTGACAGCTGCCCACGGTAACTTTGGCAATAGATTATGCGAAAAATCAACAGACACTGTGAAGTCTTTTAAGTTTCGGTTATTGACGCCGATCATATCTACTGTTTCGCAATAGTGGCCGACTTCTTCTTCCGTATGCACTTCGAGCAAAACTTGCAATCCTAACGACTGCGCAAGGGCGCTAAACTTCTTCACTTCATTTTGCGTCAAGCAAGCGGCTATCAATAAAACAGCATCAGCACCAATTGCTTTTGCTTCAAATATTTGATACTCATCCACTACAAAATCCTTTCTTAAAATTGGATTCATCAAGGTCATTCTGGCAGCTTTGAGGTCGTCATTGCTTCCTCCAAAAAATTCATTATCGGTCAAAACAGACATGCAAGAAACGCCTGCTTTGGCATAGCCGAGTGCGACGTCTTTCACTTTTGCCTCGCCATTGATGATTCCTTTAGAAGGAGATTTTCTTTTGAATTCAGCGATTACTCCAGACAATTCTGGAGCAGTCAAATATTTTTTAAATGAAAGACATTTTGATTCAAAATATGGAGATTGCGTCAAGAGACCAATTGATTTATCCAATTTTCGAATCGCTATTTCTTCTCGTTTATATTTTACTATTTTTTCTAAAATATGCATAACTAAAATTATTCAAAGTGATGGGGTGACTCAGAGTCGTGCCATCACTCATTTAATTTAAACTGATTAATTTTTTCAAAACATCACTTGCTTTTCCTGAAACTAAAGACTCATTTGCAGCAGCAATACAATCTTCTAACTCATCATGTATTCCATAACATTGAAGTGCTAAAGCTGCGTTCGCAACGACGACTCTATTTTGTTCTTTGGTTCCGTTTCCTTCCAAAATTTTGGTAAACAAACCAGATGCTTCTTCTATCGTATCTCCTCCAAAAATAGATTCAGGAGCGACCGCGCCACCAAAGTCTTCGGGTGTTACAAAAGTTTCCCCTTCGTTTCTGAGGCAGCTTGCTTTGTTCGTCAAAGAGACTTCATCGTAGCCACCAAGTGTATGCACGACAGTGAATTTTCTATCTGTTTTTTCTAATAAATAGCGATAGGTGCGAGCCAATTCGAGATTAAAAACACCTGTCAATTGAGCATGTGGAAAAGCGGGATTGACCAATGGGCCAAGCATATTGAAAAATGTTTTCACACCCAATGCTTTCCGAACTGAACCGACATTTTTCAATGCAGGATGAAAAAGTGGAGCGTGTAGAAAACAGATGCCTGCTTCATCCAATTCCCTTTTCAATTTGCTTTCATCGTTTTTAAATTCGTAACCCAATTTTTGCATTACATTGGAAGAACCGCAAACGGAGGAAACTCCATAATTACCATGTTTGGCAACTTTCGCACCAGCACCTGCTGCAACAAAACTTGCCAACGTGCTGATATTGAATGTGTTTTTTCCATCACCACCCGTACCACACAAATCAATTGTTGGTATTTTATCAAAATCAATTTTCACACACAAATCTAACAATGCTTCACGAAAACCTGTCAACTCATCGACGGTGATGCTTCTCATCAAATATACCGTCATGAATGCCGCAATTTGCGAATCGTTGTAATCGCCTTTGGCGATTTTGGTCAACACCTCGCGAGCCGTTTCGCGCGAGAGTTGTTTATGTTCGAATAAGTGGTTTAATATCTTTTTCATTATGTAGGTTTTATAGTCATCTTACAATTCATCTTACAATCCCACGACTTCAGTCGTGGGGTGCCAATCATATTCGTGGCGGATGGCAGCCCATGATTTCAATCATGGGCACATTGTACAGGAGTTATATTGATTCAGCAAGTTTAATAGCCTTGCGACAAGCACCAATTTTATTAAAAACCTCCTGACATTCAGAAGCTTCGTTGCTATAATTAACGACTCCAGCACCGGCTTGATAGTGGAGTTTATTTTGTTTGCTCAACATGGATCGAATGATGATCGCATGATTCATATCACCTGCGAAATTGAAGAAACCGACACATCCACCGTAGAAGCCCCGAGCACTTGGTTCTATTTCGTCGATGAGTTGCATCGCTCGATATTTTGGTGCGCCCGAAAGTGTTCCAGCTGGGAAGGTCTCCCCCATCAACTGTGTGCGAGAAGCATCTTTTGGAAAATCACCAACCACCTTCGAAACCAAGTGAATCACGTGGCTGAAGTATTGTACTTCCTTCAACACTTTGACAGAAACATTTTTTGTCAAACGGCTCAAATCATTGCGCGCCAAATCGACGAGCATGATATGTTCTGCATTTTCTTTTGGGTCAGCTAAAAGGTGTTCTGCTGCTTTTTTGTCTCCTGTATCATCGCCAGTTCGTGCTACCGTCCCTGCAATTGGATTGATTACCGCTTCGTTATTATTTACTTGAATCTGCGCCTCAGGCGAAGAACCAAACAACCTGAAATCACCAAAATCGAAATAGAACAAATATGGCGAAGGATTGACCGAACGCAATGCTCGGTAAACATTAAACTCATCGCCTTCGAATTGTTGAGAAAACTGGCGTGATAAGACGATTTGAAAAACATCTCCTTTTTGGCAATGCTGTTTGCCTCGTGTGACCATCGACATAAAATCAGCATCAGTCATGTTCGTTTCCTCTTCTCCTATTTTTTCAAATTTGAAAGAAGGAAAAACTGGTGCGGTGATTTGAGCGATAACGGTTTCCATTTTTGAATTTTCGCCAGCAGGCAAATTTTCAACAATGGTCATTTGGTTTGAAAAGTGATCAATACAAAGTACAAATCGAAAAAGTTTGTAACAGAACTTTGGAATGTCTCGCTCTTCCGAAGATTCATTTTTCAACTCGATAGTTTCAAAATGAGTTACCGCGTCATAAGCTGAGAAACCAAAGAATCCGTTTCTGTGTAACCCCGTTTTGCTTTCATTTGATTCGACTTGAAATTTATTGAAAAAATTGTCGATAGGTTCAAAAACAAAATCTTTGGTTGCAATGATTTGACTTTTGGAGCTGTGATCAGGAAAAGTGGTTTTAAGTGTTTTGTCCGTTAAGGATATTTCAGCAATTGTGTCAAGACAAATAAAAGAAAGACTATTTTCCTTTGCGTGATAATCTGAACTTTCGAGCAGCAGCGATCCTGGATACTTGTCTCTCAATTTCAAATAGAGTGTAACAGGTGTTGTCGTGTCTGCAAGCAATGTTTTCTCAATAACTTGCAATTTGAACTTTGTCTCTTTTTTTGGCAATACTTCAGCGAACATATTTTTTGACTTAGCGCTTTTAAATAATTTGGTTTTTGGTGTTTTGATTTTTGGTGCAAAATTCGTGCTTCACACTTTTGTACCCAATGCACCAAAAACAAAAAAGGCTTACCGTGACGGTAAGCCTTTTTTGTTTTTGATAAAATTTACAATATCAAACAGGTAGCTTCTGTCACGTATGTGAGTCAGTATTTTGCCACCACCAATTTTTGATATTTAATAAATTCATTTTCTAAAAATTATGCTACAAATGTAGCTGATTTTATTTTTAATAAGCAAGCGCTTTTTTTAAATTAAAAACAAAACACTCGTAAACAACTGATAATGAGTTATTTAAAAACTAAAAATCAATATGCTTTTTTTTCTTTTGTGATTACTTTCACCTTTCGCTTTGTCTTTGTCTTGACCTTTGCATCGTCTGATTCTTTACGCATTCCATCCAAATCAATTCCAAGTTCTTGGAGTTTTTTCTGAATATCCGCAGGTATCGCTTCACCATCTTCGAGACTAATTACTTGGACATCTACTTCCTCGCCATCCGCTTCTACTATCTTGATAGTTTTATTTCCATTTGTTGCTTCGACATCGACGTTGACACTTTTTCTACCTTTTTTGACTTTGATTTTTTCTTCGATTTCAATTTCGATTTCTTCATCGATGTCAATTTCCTCATTTTCTTTAATGATGATTCGAATGTCTTGCTCTTCGCCTTCTTCATCTACCCAAATCAAATCTTCTGCCTCCGCACCTTCTTTTACAACTTTCTCAATTGTTTCGTTGCCATCTTCATCAATGGTCTTTTTTATCATGATCATTTTGACCTCTTTCTTAGGAGCAGATTCGTCTTGTGCTTGAGCTATTTGTGTTGCAAAAAGAGCAACTATAAGTAATAGTAAATTTTTCATCTTACTAAAATTGATTGTTTAGAAATAATGCAAAAATAGTGCAATTTGAGGATTGACACTAAACAGACCAGAAACATTTATGAAATTTTTAAAACACTCTTACCCTTTTCCAAAAAACATCCGCTTCGCATGCAAAAAAGCAGTAACGAGCAACAAACTACCCAACACCCACATGAGGTATTGACCTTTGTCTTTTAGAAAATCAATTGCGAATTGACCGGCATAAATATAGCCCGCGTGCATAATAAAGGTACCGACACCTGCAGCTATCGCAAAAGGCACTGGCCTAAAAGTTACTTCACTCGAAATCAAAGCCGCATTCCAACCTAACCAATATGGAATCATGCTCGGATAAACCGTTCGCATCGCAACGCCAACAAAAAAAGCAGGGAAAGCATAAGGGGTAATTTCTTTATTAAGATTGGCAGAAGCACTGTAAGAAAAACAGGCAATTGCTAACAATAAAAACAATACTAATGCGCCATAATCAAAAACGCGTTTGGTCTTCGGATTTTTGGACATCCAACGCGTAAAAGTAACAGAGTAACGGACAAATAAAACCTCAATCAATACACATCCGAAAGAAAACCAAAGTGCTGATTGCCAGTTTCGTTCGACACTTAATTGTATCGCCATGAGGTTGAGCACTCCAAAAGCAGAAGAACCAATGACACTAATCACAAATCCCAAAAGCGCTGACCGCCAAAAACTCAATTCAGAATCTGCCGCTTTCCGCAAAACAGTCCTTGCTGCAAATCCTTTACTCATTTACTTAGCTTAGTGTCTCAGAAGAAATTATAATTCCTTCTCCCATTTAGATAATTTCTTGAAAGTTCGGAGTGAATCAAAAATGAATTTCCATCCTTTGAAAAATGGCATGTATGGTGCTCCTTTTTTATGATGTGCTGTGCAAATATCATAGAGCACATTCCACAAACGGTGAATTTCTTTATAAACTTCAGAAGATGATTTTCCACAATGATACAAATGTCCGTAACCTGAATGAACTGCATTGAACTCTAAAATGGCGTATTTCTCGCCTTTTTTCAAACTCTCCAAAGATTCACATTTCACATCATATCGACCATAGAAAATTCCATCTTTGTAATGACTAAACCTATCAAACAATGCCAACAACTCATCATCTACCTCGTCATGCCGCTCTACCAATCGAGCACCATTCTTACGGTTTCCCGTGAAAATGAGTTGGTAAAATTCACCTTTGGCAGGTACGACATTCCAATTCTTTTCTTGTTTATCGAAAATTTCCGCTTCAAAAGCAGCTGTTTGTTCGTCTTTTTTGACCAATTCACCTACTGTCGTCACGCCATCACCAATTACAGACAGGGGTACTTTTTGGTTGAAACCAACGATTTGTCCTTTTTCTTCATCTGGGTGGCGTACATAAAAAACACCAACCTCTGTGTTATAAGGAACCATCGCCTGTGCCATCCAATCAGCCTGCACTAATTCGTGATACCTGCGCAATTCAGCTTCTTCTTCAATCACTCTTACCAACAAACCGACCATACCTCCATCTGGCTTTACGACGAACGGATATTCAAGACCGACTCCTTTTATTTTTGCTAAAGTCTCTTCGAATGAAGTACCTGGCTTAATCAAAACTGTTGTTGGGTACGATTCAGGCGGCAGCAAATCATAAGCTTCCGTTTTAGGAAAACCGAAAAAACCACCGAAAGTCAATGCCGGATTAGAGGTACTCAGCGTCCAAAGTGTACCTGATCGGAGTGTTCTGAAAATTCCCCAAACAATCAGCGGTAGGAGAAAAACGCCGTTTGGTAGGCTTTCCCAGTCAAGTATTTTTTTAAAAAAAGACCCATCTTCCTTAATATCAGCAACTTCGGCTTGGTCTTCTTTCATATTTATCCTTCGGGTGGAGTATTGTGTGGAGTTCAACAAAGCGTAGTTTTTTTATTAAAACAAGGGTACAAAAAAAATGCTTTAATCTGACATTCACCTTATAATTATGGCTTTTTTATTAAAAGTACCTACTTCTTTGCTTTGTTGAACCAACTGACACTCAAAACTTTAGGATAAAATAGACCATTCGAAGTTCACTTTGCACTAATAAAATATCAGAAGCAAACGTATCTTTAGCGCGAAATCACCTATCCCTGTTATGTTGCCAGAACTTCCTAAAATTAAGGTTCCTAAATTCGTTGAATACTTAGTATTTGCCGCTTTTATCGGTTTTTACCTCTATTTCAAGTTCCATTATCACGAACTTTGGAAGGATGAATGGCAGGCGTGGCTCATGGCAAGAGACATGGGTTGGGGCGAATTATTAGCTTCGCTTTACTATGAAGGGCATCCCGCACTTTGGTATCTTTATTTGAAAGTTTGGGCAATTTTTTCGAGCGGTGCAAATGATCCATTTTTGCTACAAACAGCGCATGCTATCATCATGGTTGGCGTTTATTATTTGCTTTTCTTTCGGTTGAAATTTCCTTTTTGGTTAAAAACGTTGTTGCTGCTCAGCTACTATCCATTTTTTGAATATGGAATGGTGAGTCGTGGATATGCTTTTGTAATGCTCATTGGTTTTGCAATTGTTACGCTTTTAGATAAACCAGAAAAAAATTGGAAATGGCTGGCAGCACTTTTCTTTTTGTTTTGCCAAACAGAGGTCTATGCCGTCATGATGGCTGGCGCATTGTTGTTTTATCTTTTTTTAGAAAATGGCTTTTTGAAAAACTGGAAAGCAATATTCCAAAAAGGAACTTTTCGAAATTTAGCGATTAGTGGATTGGCGGGTTTGGTTGTCTTCATCATCTCCGTTTTTCCGCGAGAAAGTGGGGAAGAACTTTCGCGTGCATATCTTTCTGAACCGTTCAGCAGCGAGATACTTTTTAGAGGTTTTCAAGGCATGTTTGCTAATACTTTTTGGATTGGGTCTATTCCAGATACAAATGTATTTGGAGTGTCGAATCTTGGTCTTTTGCTGAGCGTTTTTGTTTTGGCGGGTTTGATTTTCTTTTTTAGAAAAGAGAAAAATTTGCTTTTGACATTGGTGTTTTTTGTAGTTGGTTATTTTGTTTTTTTAATAACAATTTATACTGGTGGCGTTCGGCAGTGGGGGACGTTTTTTCTCTTTTTTGTGATGTTGCTGTCTTTATATTTTTCTAAAAAAGAAGAAAAAAAATTGGATTACTTCCAACTATTTTTCTTGTGTAGCATTCTCTTTTTTCAAATTAGATACACGACCCTCGCAGTTCAAAAAGAATACAATCATCCGTTCACCAATGCACAAATCACTGCCAATTTTATAAAAGAAAAAGTACCTGAGAATGTACCTGTTGTGGCCATCAATAAATTTGAAGCAGCACCCGTAGTTGGTTACGCCAATCGTAAATTCTTCGCATTACCAGATGGGGAATTGTTTTCTTATTTTAAATGGGTTGAAAAGATTTACTTACCCTCTGAGCAAGAATTAAAAATGTTTGCTGGTTTCAAAAACGTGGGAGGCATCATCATTCTCACCCCTAAAAAATTGGATAAAAATCGATACCCTACTGCTCAACTTTGGAAGAGTTTTGATAGTTATAATTTGAAAAATGAAAACTATCATTTGTACACTTTGAAGCGGTAGGTAATGATAGATAAGTCATACAAACAGGTTGAAGTTAGATATTTCCCACGACAAAAAACAACATACTATGTTACAACTGATAAGCTATATCCAATAAACTCACCTCCATCATAGACGGCATTCCTGCATAATTTGAACAGCTACTATAATTCCAATATTCAGGTGCGGTTACTAATCCTGCAGCTCTCGGATTTTCATGAATATAATTCAACTTTTGAAGTATTACTTTTTTTGAAAAAAGATGTATCGGATGGCTCCCTGGTTCCCAAACCATGTGTTCCTGATGGCCCTTGCGAAGTTTTGCATAAAATTTAAAAACATGAATCATCCAATCTTTTCTACTTTCTACTGGAGAGTAAACTATTTCTAAAATTTTCTTAGCGGTGTAAGACTTGAAATCTGCCAAAACCAACGAAAGTCCTTTCGGTTCATCGCAGTGTGCTATCATGTGAATGTGGTTGCTCATTATGACATAAGCATAAATGGTAAGTCCTTTATGTTCTTTGCAATACTTCAAATTTTCAATAATGAGA
>CALLVG010000172.1 GCA_938010715.1 uncultured Saprospiraceae bacterium | reverse complement strand
ACAATTGTTCCAGTTAGGTTAGAAAGGGTTGTTACTTCTTGAGTTAATACTTCTTCACAGCCGTTTTGATCGGTAATAGTTACTGAATAAAAACCATCCTGCAAATTTGATATTGAATCAGTTTGGTTTGTGTTACTCCAATTATAAATATAAGGTGCAGCTCCTCCAGAAACATTGACCCAAACAGAAGCAGTTTGATCTCCTAAACAATTATTATTTGTACCGAAAATTTCGACATTCATCGGCGTAATCATGTCAATTGTAATATTACCAATTTGGCGACAGCCAGTATCATCTACTACCGTAACTTCATATGTTCCGCCAGTTAAGTTAGAAATGGTATCATTTCGAGACATATTTCCCCATAAATAAGAATATGGCGGAACTCCTCCATTCGCAACTACCCAAGCAATTCCTGTGGAACCAGCCATACAATCCATATCTTCTTTGAAAAGGGATATTGAAAAAGTCGCATTATTTTGAACCGTTGCATCAGCAGTTTGAGAACATCCGTTTTGGTCAGTTACCGTTACCGTGTAACTTCCTTCTACTAAGTCGGTTGCAGTTGCAGTTCTTTGCCCTTGAGGGTCATTCCACAAATACTCCAATGTGCCAATTCCTCCAGTAACTACAGCAGTTGCCGTTCCTAAATCGGCATCACAGCCACCTTGGGTTGTAGTTACATTTACCGCAATAGCAGCAGGTATAGGAAGGTTTGCATTTGTCACTAATTCACATCCATTAGAATCAGTCACGGTTACGAAAAAGCTTCCACCTGAAAGACCAGACAAAACTGGTCCTCTTGTATTATTCATATCATCCCAAACGTAAGTATAACTTCCAGAACCTCCTGAAGCAATCGCCTCCAATTGTCCATTATTTTCTCCTGCACAAGTTGCTGGCGTTTCAATTATATCTAAAGTAAGTGGGTCATTCATTTCAACCTCAACAGACTGAATTGCAGTACATCCCATTTCGTCAGTTACAGTAACTTCGTAAGTTCCTGCTGCAACTCCTCTTATTGTGTCGGTCACTGAATTGTTGTTATCATTCCATTGGTAGGTGACATTGCCTTGAGCTCCTGAACGAACATTGACATAAGCAGTTGCTCCATTTGAAGCGTTACAATCGTCAAAATCAAATCCAGTTTCTAAAACAATTTCATCTGGCTGAGTTATTTCGAAACATTCAACTATCTCACATCCATTAATATCTGAAATAGTTACACAATAATTGCCTGCTTCCAAATTCGATTGATTTGGGACAGGAAATAAATTATCTGACCATTCAAAAATTAAAAAACCTGTGCTTGCAGACAGTAGCAAATCAATACTACCTTCATTTCCACCATTACAAATTACATTATTTATAATTGCAGTATCAATTCTTGGACCTTCGCTTACTGTGATGGTTACGATATTTGAAATACCAACAAAATCAGTACAACCTTCTCTTTTTGCCACTCGAACATAATAAGTGGTTATAGTCAAAACGCCAGGATCATAAGAATCTGAAGTTGCTCCAGCGATTGGAGTCCAGAGTGGACTATTGATATCAAAAGGGCCGCCAGCAGTATTTATATACCACTGATATTCCAGATTTCCTGTTCCTCCGTTTGGAGTGATAGAATTTATAATTGGGTCTGGATCAAATTGAATATCACAGATAAGTTGGTCACTGTCAATTGTTCCTCCATCTGTTACATTATCGCAACATTCAATTGATTTAGTAACATAATTTGACTCTCCAGTATAATCAACACACTCGAATCGACGCGCACAACGCATGTAATGTGTCTCAACTGTAATTGGTGCTGGATCGTAATCTGGAGTGTTAGAATTTGGAAGCGGTAGCCAAGTGGTCACTGGCGCATTTGGGTCGCCAGTTGTATAGATCCACAAATATTCCAAATCACCTGTACCTCCAGAAGGCAAAGTGACATTTGTAATTATAGCTGGGTCGAACTCTGGATCTGGACAACCAGTCTCAGATCCTTGAATCAATCCACCAGATGTGACGTTGTCACACATAGTAATTTTAGTACCGTCATTTAAATAAATGAAATCGTTTTCTTTCGAGTAAGAAAAAGATAGGATGGTCAAGTTGAAAATGGCAATTAACCAAAATCCTCGGTTTGGGAAGTAACGTTTTCTCATCAGTATTTATGTCTAATCCAGAAAATATTCGGCTCTAAGTGATTTTAATCACGAACCATTTTTTATTGCATATTTGGATTAGGAAGTTGTTTGAAGTTTTTGTTCAAACATCTTCTTCGGAATAACTCTAATAGTGACTACCCAAAAACTATACCATTTGAAATAAGGAAATTATTTAATGTAGGAAGAAATTTATTGCTCAACTGCAAAAATTACTTCTTGAGCTTCCATTTCAATGATTTCCCCTGAGAGTGTTGACAGCGAGCAAGTAAATGAAGCAGTGTATTTTATGGTTGGATTTCCTTTTTCGATTACTTCATAGGTCTCAAAGGATTTTATTTCAAATTGAGCTCCATTTTGCGGTAAAATATTTGAATAATAAATCTCCCCATCTTTTGTGTATTCAATAATCACTGACTCAGAATTTGTTGCACTGTTTGGCACAAAAATTATCTCATCGGTATAGGAAAAATGGGTGGAGCAAAATGACTCGTTTGGAGTAGCACTATTATTTTGAAGATTAAGACAAATCGTTTGTTGAGGGCAGCCAAAATTGCTGAATATATCCACGCAAATTTCGGAAGGAACGCTATCAGGATGAAACAAAAAAAACAAATCAGATGAACCATTATTTGTCCAAACCAAAGAGTCTGGTAGAGCCAAAGATTCAACTCCAATTGGAACAATGAAAACTCCATTCGTTAATCCAGAAGAGTCAGGTTGAGGATCGATAAAGAAAAAATAATCCTCACAACTTAAAGTTGGAACGGTAAAGTCAGTAAACTCAATTGTACGTTCTTGAAGGTTCTCACATCCGTCACCACTTACGGTTTTGAGTTGAATCGTTTCCGTTGTATTTACTTCAAATTCTTTAAAAACATGATCGCCAGTCAAAGTGGCGCCATCTTCAAATTGCCAAGTATTTTCAAATGGTGGAACTCCTTGAGGAGCAGCATTCAAACGCAGTTTGACTATCGGTTTTACGGATGTAATTGATTCCTCAAAATCTATAAAATTATTTCTAAAAAGCTGCTCAATATCATTTGTTTTAAAGGAAATTTTCAACTCAGGAGCACATTCATCTAAACAGTTTTCTTCTTTTAAATTTCCATAAAATTCAGTCAGCCCAGCTGTAGTTTCTTTACCTGTGAAAAGGTAATAATTATCATCACCAGCCACTAAATTTTTGTTTTCACCTTCAACGATTAGAGTTGCTTTAAAAACTGGATCGTTTGTGAAATCTGGATCTACTTCTAATTTTTGACATCCAAAAAACAGCCCAATTCCCAATAGTATGAATATAAGTTTTTTCATGTTATTTGAAAATTTTTAATTTAATAAAGGCCTCAGCTGTCATCAAATTTGACTTAGGCTGATCTATTTGTTGGAAATAATTGTTTACATAATATTTACCGCTCAAACCTACACTCAAATATCTAAAATCCCTTTCATAAGCAACTTGGGCTGCCCAGTTAAACTTAGAAATTTCAGGAGCATCATTCGAATTTACTATTCCAGACTGAAACTGAGATCGAGGTAGTGCAGCAATTCTTTCAATGGTTTCTTTCTCACCCAAAACCGCTATCAAATAATTAGCAGAAATCCCTGTTGTAAATTTATTTCTTCTAAAATTGTAACCGATGTTTAATGGAACTTCCAAAATCGAAATAGATTTAGGAGTTAGTCTTTGCGTGGATGTCGTACTACCAAAACCGTAGGTAACTTGATTCGTCGTTTTTGTTGCATCAAATTCACCACCCAATTGATTATAAATTACTCCTGAACCTAAACTTAAACGATAATTAAAACTATATTCTGCAAACAATCCAGCTCCCCATCCAGAAACGGAGTTGCTTTGATTATCTAAAATTCCTTTTCCTAACAATCCAAATTCCCATGAAGTATGCTTCATTTTTCTAATTGGAATTAATTTATTTTCATACGCTCCTTCTGGAAATTCAACTTCAAATTCTTTTAATTCTATTTTTGATAAATTCTCCTCTTCCTCTCGTTCACTTATCAATGATTCTTCAATCGAACTGGGCTCAATAGACTTGTTTTTTTCTTGTAATACACTACTAATCAGTTGATTACCAAGTTTTTGATTGGTAGAATTAAAAGTACCTTCCACTTCAAAATCATTGAATTCATTTCTATCCGTTGCTCCAATCTTTGAAGCATTTGAGTTTAATTTATTCTCATTAGTTGTCACCAAAGTACTCGTCCTTAACTCTTTTTCAACTACCTTTTTTTCAATTTTTTTGTGTAGATTCTGGGACGGACTTTTTTCTTTAGTTTGAGCTACAATATTTGTTTGCTTAACTTCTGAGTGTGCTTTTTCTTTATTAAAATAATAAAAACTAAAAGCAACTAAGGCTAATATTCCACCAATTCCTGTAAGCCAAAATAGCAATGTTCTCTTCTTCTTGCTATCACGAGCATCTAACTCACCCAACACTTCCTCCCACGCAGCATCGTTAAATGGCGTTTCGTGATTGTCGAGTTTATTCTTAAAAAAATCATCAAGCCTGTTTTTCATGGCTTTTATTTTTTACGTGAGTAATATTATTTTTTATCATTGTCGTCAATCGCTTTCGGGCATCATTTAGGTGCCACTTTGAGGTGCCATCGCTTATCGATAACATCTCCCCTATTTCTTTATGTGAAAATCCATCAATCGCAAAAAGATTGAATACTTTTTGAGCCATCGGCGGTAATTTCCTTACAAATCCTAACAAGTGTTCTGCATCTAATGCTAAGTCAGCGGTATTCCAATCATGCTCAGAAATCAAGCTGATTGGTTCACTGAAATCTTTCATTTCTACCAAATTGTTTCGTCGCTTATTTTTTCTGTAATCGTCAATCACTGTATTTACCATGATCTTTCTACTCCAAGAAGAAAAAGGAATATGAGATTGATACTTACTCAGATTATCCAAAATTTTCAAAAAAGAAGAATTAACCAATGCATTTACTTCTTGCTCATTGTTTCGATACCTTTTACCAATTGCTACCAAAAAAGAAAAGCAATGTCGATACAGCGAATGTTGCGCTCGTCGATCATTGGCTTTGCAGCCTTTTAATATTTCAGGTGAAGGTTGTTGCATAAGATTAGAAATTGATGGCACCAATTGCTTGATGCCATCATTCTTTATTTACAATTTATTTATTACTTGGTAAAACCGAAAAAACAACCTTTCGATTTGAAGCGGTTATTTTTCCATTATACTTTCCCGATTAAAATCGGGACACGCCTTAAAAATACTCACCAATGCTTAGGCATTGTCTGCGTTTTTTGCCTCGTCTAATGAAAAAATAACGCACTTCAATTTCGAAACTTTATTATTTCAATTTTACTAAACTTGATTTTAATGTAACTTCCGATATCAATCTTTTAAAATCAGGTCTTTAATTTAAGGCGAAGTTTAGTAAACCCATGTTTTGTCCTGCACTTAGGTAGTTTTTATGTT
>CALLVG010000171.1 GCA_938010715.1 uncultured Saprospiraceae bacterium | reverse complement strand
CTATGTTTTATCCTGTACTAAGCTTGATTTTAGTTTAAAGATTTTAGATAAAAAAACCGAATTTGAAAAATTTAAAATTCGGATATAACCCAAATAAACCTGCCCGATGAACGGAGAACAGGCGGGTTTGGGCTCTACTTAATACTCCTTCCAACGATACTGCAAATGAAGACCAACTGAAAATGGATTTAAAATACTATTATCTGGAAATTGGTCACAAATATCACAAGGATGCAAAATCCAATCCGTAGAAGTCGTTCTTTCATAAGTTAAAAAAGGAGAGAGCGTCAAAAACTTTGAAAGTCCAATATCAAGTCCCATTCCGATTCCATACGAAATTGCAGTTGCAGACGAACTTTCTGATTCCTCGCCATTTCTGAAGCCGATTTGGTCTAACATTCCACCACCCAAAGTGGCTAAAAAATAAAAACCTTTATTGAAGGTCGGCCCCTCTTTTTTCCAAGTTGGGCAATTGCAATCACCATTAAAATCAAAAGGATAAACTCTCGTATTCAATTTTAATGAATACATATTGAATTGTTGGCCAGATGTTTCGCCTCCAAAATTTACACTTGCATATTCTTCTTTCGAACTTCGGAGCATTGATAATTGCGGATAAAATTCTACTCGCTGATTTTTCAATCTAAACCAATAATCTACGCCAAAAGTGTAGGACGGAGCAAAACCTGGAAAGTCTTTGTCAAATTCAAAATCGGTATTGACAGAAGTATAAGTTCCAGAAAAACCGATTTGCGCAACCGCATTTTGAGCAAAAAATATAGGGAGAAACCCAATTAGAAGGATTTTAAGTAATTTCATTTTAAATTTATTTATTAATCAGTGAGTGTTTCGATTTTAATAAAAGTTACATTTGCGTTTTTAATAACAACGTTAAACATACTTTTTATTTTGAAGACAAAAACCTTAAAAAAGGATAAGGTAAGTGTGATTACATTAGGTTGCTCAAAAAACATTGTTGATTCAGAGAATCTGATCACTCAATTGAAGGGCAATGATTATGAAGTGCAGCACGACACCGATGAGGAAGCGAATATCGTAATTGTCAATACTTGTGGTTTTATTGATTTAGCAAAAGAAGAATCAATCAATACGATTTTGCACTACTCTAAAGTAAAATCTGATGGTGATATCGATAAATTGTATGTAACCGGATGTCTCTCTCAAAGATATCGAGATGATTTGAAATTAGAAATACCAGAGGTAGATGATTGGTTTGGAACAGTGGAATTGCCGCTTTTATTAAATAAACTGAACGCAGATTATAAGCATGAACTCATTGGTGAACGATTGACCGTTACTCCAATGCATTATGCTTATATGAAAATTTCGGAAGGTTGTAATCGTACTTGTTCCTTCTGTGCGATTCCTTTGATGAGGGGAAAGCATATTTCAAAACCAATAGAAGCCCTCGTAAAAGAAGCAAAAAACCTCGCTAAAAATGGCATTAAAGAAATCATGTTGATTGCCCAAGAGCTAACCTATTATGGATTAGATATTTATAAAAAAAGAGCCCTTCCTGAATTATTGGATGAATTGGCAAAAGTGGAAGGTATCGAATGGATTCGTTTGCATTATGCCTATCCGAGTAAGTTTCCTGTTGAGATATTTGATGCAATGGCAAAGCATGATAAAATTTGCAATTACATTGATATGCCGCTGCAACATGCCAATGATGCCGTTTTGGAAAGAATGAGACGTCAAATCACCCAAGCCGAAACCAGAGAACTCGTAAAAATAGCACGTGAAAAAGTACCTGGAATCACATTCAGAACGACAATGTTGGTTGGTTTCCCTGGTGAAACAGAGGAAGAATTTCAAGATATGTGCGATTTTGTAAAAGATATGGAATTTGACCGTTTGGGTGTTTTTCAATATTCACATGAAGAAGATACCATTGCCTACGGAATCGCAGATGATATCTCTGCTGAAGTAAAAGTAGATAGAGCAAATCGAGTGATGGAAATACAAAGAATCATCTCTGAACAGAAAAACTACGACAAAATCGGTCAAGAATTAAAAGTCCTTATCGACCGAAAAGAAGGAGAATTCTTCTATGGAAGAACAGAGGCAGATTCGCCAGAGGTGGACAATGAAGTCATCATTTCGGCACAAAACCAATATGTTAGAATCGGTGATTTTGTGAATGTAAAAATCACTGGAGCATTAGATTATGATTTAGAGGCAGAAGTAATAAGTTAATATTTAACATTATACATATTTATTTAATTATAATTTGTTACTTTTGTATTCGTATTAAAAAAACCACTAAAATTTAGTTACTTTTAATGTGAAAGCAGAGTCTATAAATAGTCCTGATAAATCGAAAATTAAAAATGGTTCTCGCCATAAAAGCTCAACCCCTTTTCCTAACTGCTCTATTATAATCCATTTAAAAATTTTAAATCCTTCTTAAATGCTCTTCAAAGTTTTACAAGTACAGACAAAAAGTACGGTAGCATTTCTATGTCTTTTCTTTTTGTCTGCCACATTTATGGTAGCACAAAACTGTAATTCTACCTTTGCACATTGGAATCTTGATGCCTGTTCTCCAGGAACATCCTATGATGCCTATGTTGCTCAAACTAATTTTCCAGCAAACATGACGGGTAGTGCCTCCATTTTTTCAAATATGGGACATCACTCCTGTACGCCTGGTAATTCTGGAAGTGGTATATGCCACTCTATTCATGATGATTGCACATGGGATGATGACAACCCAAATGCATTTCGTTTTTCTGTGGATGTAGCTCCATCCGCAAATTATAAAGTAACTATTTCTGGTTTGAACTTCTTCGAAGCTGCACCGCTAAACTACACTTGGTTAAACGGCGCAACCGGAGACAACGATCCACCTTCAAAATACGGCGTTCGTGTTTTGAAAGATGGTGTTGAAATCTTCCAACAAATTGAGATTGCCACTTCGCCAACTTGGTCGTTAGAAGAATTTGACTTTTCTGGAAACATGGAATTCATGTCAGATAGAGCCGCAACTTATTCATTTGAAATCTTGGGTTACTGTCGCCAAGCAAATTCACCTGTAGGATTTGCAGTTTGGGATGTTGATGAAATCATGGTAATTGGCTGTGTAGATCTAATTGATCAATGTTCTTCAGCAGGAGGAGACGCTGATGGTGATGGTATCTGTGCAGATGATGATTGCGATGACAACGATCCAAACGTAGGTAGCATGGCAAACGATATGGATTGTGATGGTATCCCGACCGCAATGGATTGCGATGATAACGATCCTAACGTTGGTAGCATGGCAAATGATATGGATTGCGATGGCATCTCGACCGCAATGGATTGCGATGATAACGATCCTAATGTTGGTAGCATGGCAAACGATATGGATTGCGATGGTGTCACAACCGCGAATGATTGTAATGACAATGATCCAAACGTCAGCGTCCCAGGCAATGCTTGTAATGATGGAAATCCAAATACAACAAATGATGTTGTAACTGCAAACTGTACCTGTGTAGGAACACCAATAAATCCTAATGTTGATTGTCCAAACCTCAACGCAAATGTTGGAGATGCTTGTGATGATGGAAATCCAAATACATCGAATGACCAAGTGCAAGCAAACTGTACTTGTGGTGGAACTGGAAACCCGCCTCCTCCACCTGTGACACCTGGTTGTGATGCAGTCATTACCGTAAATGGAAATACAGTAACCGTTGTTGGTGCAAATGATGCCATGAACTCTGTGAAAGTCATCGAAATGAATGGTGGCATTTTATTCGAAATTAATAGTTGGACAAGTACTTTCCCTGCTGTGGTAAGTTATACTTTCCCTGCAGATGGTAAATATTTTGTACATGTTCAAACTTATACCGCTGGGTTCGCGAGTCAAGTTTGTGATATTTTTGAGACAATTATCATAGGAACACCGCCGCCGCCGGCTGGTGCTTGTTCGATTACGGCTTCTGCAAGTAATGTGAGATGTGATGGTGCAGGTACTTTCTCATTTGATGTCACTGCTACTTCTGTAAATGGAGGAGCTTGGGGATTTGATGTATTAGGTACCAATAGTATGATGAATATCAACGGTTCTACCGTTACTATTTCTGGAGTACCTGTTGGTTCTGGGGCGACAATTACCTACACAGTTATCGACCACGATAAGCCATCTTGTACCACGACCATTAGTGTGACGCCACCATCTTCACCTTGTACTTTGATACCACCTACCGACATTTGTGAAGCAGAGGTAAATATCGAGGGTAGAGAAATCAACGTTACAGGTTTGACGAATGTGTTTGTTGGTGTTAAAGTAATTGATTCTAATTTCGGAACCATCTTCCAATGCGATACTTGGGACGGCAACTGTAACGGAACCTCTGTTGATGTTACACTTGACCAACCAGGAACTTACTACGTGAGTGTTGTAACTTATGATGCTGATTGGAATTCACTTTGTAGATTATTTGAAAAGGTTGTAATCTCGAACGAAGATGGCTTGACAAATCCTACTGCAGGTGTAAATGTTTTCCCTATTCCAGCAGAAAATAACGTGAACCTTAGAACAAATGGATTTGATAGTCAGGATATTGACGTAATGATTTTAAGTCAATTTGGAAAAGTTGTTAAAACATTCAAGTTCAATGACGTTGAAGACCGTTCAAACATTCAACTTTCGCTTGAAGGATTAAGCAATGGAGTTTACTCTATCGTTGTACTTTCTGAGGAAAAAGCGCCAATCTCTAAGAAATTAGTAGTTGGAAAAAGCTATAATAGCTCCTTCTTAGGTCATTAATCAAAGTAAAATTTGATTAACTGCATAGCGGCTGAATCCTTATAGGTTCAGCCGCTTTTTTTATAAACCAAATCAAAATTTTTATGTTCGTCTTTCGTGAAAGAAAAAGTCAATATTGTTTGGTTAAAAAGAGACTTACGGCTCCGAGACCATTTACCGCTCAAATTGGCGATAGAGGATGGCGTTCCTTTTTTAATGGTTTATTTCTTTGAACCTTCGGTTCTAAAAGACCCACATTACGATATTCGGCATTGGCGATTTGTTTGGCAATCTTTGATGGACTTGAATCGCCAATTAGTAAAATTAGATTCAAAAATTCATATTTTTCATAACGAGATTATTCCTGCTTTTGAAAAATTGAATGAGTTTTTTGATATTAAAAAGGTGTTTTCTTTTCAGGAAACTGGACTAAAAGTTACCTACGACCGCGACAAACAGTTTTCTTCTTTTTGTAAAAAAGAAAATATACAATGGACTGAATATCAGCAAAATGGGATTGAAAGAGGGCGAAAAAATAGGAATGAATGGATAGTCCGTTGGCATGATTTTATGGAGCGACCAACCGATAATCCTGATTGGGACAAATTCACTCCACTCAATTTGGAATCATCTCTGTTTTTAGAAATTAAGGGTGAATCCATTCCAAATGAGTTTTCAAAATTGGATACAAATTTTCAAGAAGGTGGCGAAAGCAAAGCCTGGGCATATATGCGTTCATTTTATGACGGACGTGCTCGCAACTATTCAAAACATATCTCTAAACCAAATCTCAGCCGTAAAGGATGTAGCCGTCTGTCACCTTACATTGCATGGGGCAATTTGTCGATACGCCAAGTTTATCAAAAATATGAATTGGCTCGAAAATCAAACTCTTACAAAAAGCCATTAGATAATTTCTCATCAAGGCTTCGATGGCATTGTCATTTCATCCAAAAATTTGAGATGGAAGACCGAATGGAATTTAAAAATATCAATAGTGGATACGACAACATCAAACGAAAATTTGAACCACAAAATTTCCTTGCTTGGAAACGCGGACAAACTGGTTTTCCGCTCGTTGATGCCTGTATGAGATGTTTGATTCAAACAGGTTATATCAATTTCAGAATGCGAGCAATGACACTTTCTTTTTTAACCCACAACCTTTGGCAAGATTGGAAGGAAGGTGCAGTGTGGTTGGCAAGTCAGTTTTTGGATTTCGAGCCCGGTATTCATTACCCTCAAGTACAGATGCAGGCAGGTGTCACGGGAATCAACACAGTAAGAATTTACAATCCGATCAAGCAATCCAAAGACAATGACGAGGAAGGTCTTTTTATAAAAAAATACATTCCTGAGTTAAAAAACATACCCATCGAATTCATTCATGAACCGTGGTTAATGACTGCAATGGAACAACAACTATACGGTATCGAAATTGGTAAAGACTACCCTGCCCCAATCATAAATTTAAAAATTTCATCCAAAGAAGCAAGAGATAAAATTTGGGCAAAACGAAAAGAGCCCACCGTCAAAATCGAAAGTTTAAGAATCTTAAAAAGACATACCGTGTCACAAAGAAAGGTGTAAAAAATATGAGCAAAACATTACGATTAATTTTAGGCGACCAACTCAATTCGCAACATTCATGGTTTCAAAAAGTCGATAAAAATATCACTTATTGCATTTTTGAAATGCGACAAGAAACTGATTATGTTCGGCATCATATTCAAAAAGTGGTTGCATTCTTCATGTCCATGAGAAATTTTTCAAATGAACAAAAATCTGCAGGACATCAAGTTATTTATTTCAAATTGGATGATGATCATAACCAACAAAATTTACCTAAAAATCTTCTTTTTTTAATAGAAAAATACGGATTCACGCATTTCGAATATCAATTACCTGATGAACATCGTCTGGATCTACAATTGAAGAAATTTTGCAAAAAAGAAATAACCATCACTTCACAATCTGTTGATTCAGAACACTTTATGAGTCAACGACACGATTTAGAAAAATTCTTTGAAGGTAAGAAAACCTACCTTATGGAATCTTTTTACAGAAACATGCGAAAACAATATAATCTACTGATGGATGGAGATAAACCACTCACCGGAAAGTGGAATTATGATCATGATAACCGAAAGAAAATGCCGAAAGATCATGTACCTCCTGTTCCACTTTTATTTGAAAGTACATGTCAAGAAATTGTTGAATTAGTAAAACAAGAAAAGGTTAAGACAATTGGATCGATTCAAGAAAAAGAATTCATTTGGCCAACATCAAGAAAGGAGTCTTTGGAACTTTTAGATTTCTTTTGTGAACATTGTTTGGTAAGATTTGGAAGTTTTCAAGATGCAATGACGCCGCAGTTTTGGTCACTCTACCACTCAAGAATTTCGTTTTCATTAAACTCAAAAATGATTTCTCCATTAGAAGTTGTTCAAAAAGTCATTGCCTATTGGAAAAGCCATTCTGACGAAATCACGATTGCTCAAACCGAAGGTTTTGTCCGACAAATTATTGGTTGGCGAGAATATATGCGTGGCATCTATTGGGCGAAAATGCCTGAATTCGCAGAGCTAAACTTTTTTGAACATCAAAGGAAGTTACCAGAATACTTCTGGACGGGTGAAACAAAAATGGCCTGCATGAAACATGCAATCAAGCAATCATTGGAGTATGCTTACGCTCATCACATCCAACGTTTGATGATTACTGGAAATTTTGCCTTATTGGCAGGAATCTCTCCGGATGAATTGGACGAGTGGTATCTTGGCATTTACATTGATGCAATTGAATGGGTCGAAATCACCAACACGAGAGGTATGAGCCAATTTGCAGATGGAGGAATCGTTGGTACGAAACCTTATGTTTCTTCAGCGAACTACATTGACAAAATGAGCCATTATTGTAAAAACTGCTATTACAATAAAAAAGAAAAAACAGGTGATCGCGCCTGCCCATTCAATAGTTTGTATTGGGACTTTTATGATAGAAATCGAGAAAAATTAGAAAAAAATCCAAGAATCGGAATGGCTTATCGCTTGTGGAATAAAATGGATAGCGATAAAAAAGAGGCAATTTTATTGCAAGCGAAAAAGTATTTAGATGATATTGAAAATCTATAGGCTTAGAGTGGTTTACCAATTAATTATTTTAGTTCTTTTTAAAATTCAAAATGAATTTGCTCGTGCTGTTCTCTGAACAGTTACGAATTAAATGCAAATCTCCAGATTTGCGGCATTTTAGTGTACAGAAAAGACTTGAATAATAATTTCTCAACTCTGGAGATTTGATAAAAATACGTGATGGTTTAGAGAACCACACGAGCAAATTTCTTTGAAATTTGAATCAATGTTCATTCAATCCTACATAGAGCCGAATTTACTTTTCTTTTAAATTCTCGACCTTAGAACTTTTTATACCAACTGTCCGTTTTTTTACTAATGGCATTACGTTCAATCAAAGATCAACAAGGGACAGACCTAAAGGAATCCTTTCAGGCGCTCAAAGAAATTCCTCGATTCTTTAAAGAGATTCGTCAGGGCAGTCCGCGCTATTTTCTCTTCAATGCACTATGCCGGTTATTTACGGCACTTACCCCTGTGATTGCACTTTATGTGGGAAAGTTGATTATTGATGAAATCATTCTTCAGTCGCAATCAGAAACACCTGATTTGTCCACGTTGTGGATTTATGTTGGTATCGAAATAGGTATCGCAGTTTTCTCCGATGTTCTCAATCGGATGGTCAATTTGACCGATGGTTTGCTGGGTGATTTATATTCCAACAACTCCTCAGTCAAAATCATAAAAAAGACTAACGAACTGAATATCAGCCAGTTAGAAGACCCTGAATTTTACAATAAATTGGAAAGAGCGAGAACAAAAACCAATTCGCGCGTCAATTTGCTTTCCAATTCTATGTCTCAAGTTCAAGACATTATCGTCGTGAGTTCATTGGTTTTTGGATTGGTATATTTTGAACCTTGGTTGATATTATTGCTCATTATTAGCATCATTCCTTCCTTTATTAACGAAATGAAATTTAGTCGTTCGAGTTATTCCTTAGCGAGAAGCTGGACTTCCGAGCGTCGAGAATTGGACTATATTCGATACGTTGGAGCAAACGATAAAACCGCCAAAGAAACCAAACTTTTCAGCTTGACTGATTTCCTTGCGGAACGATTCAAAAGACTTTCAGATGAGTTTTTTAATCAAAATAAATCGCTCGCAATTCGCCGAAGCATGTATGGCTCGGTTTTCAATATTTTGGGAATTTTGAGTTATTACGGCGCTTACATTTTAATCATCCTTCGTGTCATTTCAGGTGCTTTGACGATTGGTGATTTGACTTTTTTAGCGGGTTCTTTCCGTAGTTTGAGAATGAAATTGCAAGGCATGTTTTCTCGCTTAACGCGAATTTCAGAAAGTGCGCTTTACCTCAAAGACTACTTCGATTTTTTAGATTTGAAAGGCCCTTCAAAAATAACCGCCACTCATTCTATCCCAACTAAAATTATAGATGGCATTGAATTTAAAAATGTTCATTTCAAATATCCAGGAACGGGAACAGATGTACTTTCAGGTGTAAACTTTAAAATAAAAGCAGGAGAAAAAATGGCTTTTGTCGGTGAAAACGGTGCAGGTAAAACAACCCTTATCAAACTCCTGCTCCGCTTTTACGAACCAACCGAGGGTAAAATCCTTATCGACGGAATTGATATAAACAATTTCGACCCTGAGGAATATCAAGAAATCTTCGGCGTCATTTTTCAAGATTTCATCAAGTACGAATTTTTAGTTCGAGAAAATATTGCCGTCGGTAAAATAGATGAAATAGAAAATTTAGACCGTATAAAAGATGCTGCTCACCTCAGCTTAGCTGCAGATGTCATCAAAGAATTTGACGATGGTTACGAGCAACAACTCGGCAAGCGTTTCAAAAAAGGAAAAGACTTGTCGGGTGGCCAATGGCAAAAAATTGCACTCGCTCGTGCCTATATGAAAGACGCCGAAGTGATGATTCTCGATGAGCCAACTTCTGCGCTAGACGCCCGTGCTGAATTCGAGGCATTTCAAAGATTTATTGGTTTGACAAAAGGTAAAACGAGCATTATTATTTCCCACCGCTTTTCAACCGTAAGAATGGCGGATAAAATCATCGTCCTGAAAAATGGAAAGATTTTAGAAAACGGAACACATGAGGAATTGATGAAAAATGAGCAACTTTATTCGGAGCTGTTTGAGTTACAAGCGGCTGGTTATCAGTAGATTGTGTAAGTTTATTTTTTGTCTGAATCAGGATTCGCAGGATCAGCCTTCGGCGGACACGTTTGAGAATTTTCAGGATTATATCGAAGTAAACTAAATTTATTAGTGTTTGACATTCCAATAAATTTCCACTAAAAAAATCCGTCCTAATCCTTTTCTATCCAGTACCGAAGGGAATAAAAGTAGTAATCAATATCTGCATTTGTTCCCTTCGACTTCACTGAAGGAGCACATTTCTTTAGACATGCTCCAAAATTTCAAAAAATAAAAACCTCAAAATCACCGTTCCTCACCTCCCAAATTACTACTTTCGCCATCCGAAAAAAAACATACTAAGAGAATGATAAATTTAGACTTTGAGCAGATTGAACTGCGCCAATTAGCAACCCATTTCGTTGGAAATAAAATGAGAGAAGAACAACTGAAACTCTCCCATTCTGGAACTCAAATTGGTTCTGAGACCCTTCCTTATTTATTAAAATACTTTTTGAAGCCATTCAAGCCGCACGAGTTTTATCAGTTTGGTCATACCGTTGAATTGTCGATGAACCCAGTTTATACGATGATGAAAAAACTGTTTAAAGAGCGGGATGAATTTATCAATAACTCGCAGGGATTAGCTAAATTATTGTTCGAAAGTTCTTCGCATCCAAAGATTAAGGCAGGTGAATTCAATGTCGCTTTTTTTGAGAACATTGTGCTTGGCGATGAAATAGTGGAAGCGATTGGCATTTTCAAATCAGAAACCAATGTTCCATTTTTGAGAATGAATTCGACGACCACCAGTTTTGATATTAATCATGAATTTGGTTATCAAATCAAAGGCATCGACAAAGGTTGTTTGGTACTCAACACAGGCGAAGAAGAAGGCTACGAAGTCCTCGTCATTGACAACACAAACAAGTCAAACGAAGCACAATTTTGGAAAGATGAGTTCCTAAAATTAAAACCATTAAGCAACGAATTTCATCAAACCAAACAGTTTTTGACCTTAACCAAAAACTACGTTTCTGATAAAATGCATGAAGATTTTGAGGTTGAAAAAGCAGATAAAATCGACCTCCTCAATCGCTCCATGGATTATTTCAAATTCAAAGATGAATTCCAAAGAGTAGATTTTGAAAATGAAGTTTTAGTCGATGAAAACATCATTGACTCCTTCCGAAAATATGATGAAAATTACCATCAGCAAAGAGAGATAGAACAGCCTTCAAAGCATTTCCATATCTCTGCTCCGGCCGTCAGAAAACAGGCACGCGTTTTCAAATCTGTTTTAAAATTGGATAAAAATTTCCACATCTACATTCACGGTGATCGCAACATGATCGAGAAAGGGAAAGAGGAAGATGGACGGCAGTTTTATAAAGTTTATTTTGAGTTAGAAGAGTAGCCGGGTTGCCCGTTGTTGCCAGGTTGCCGTTGTTGCCATTGTTACCCCCTTGTAGAGATGATTCACGAATCATCTCGATTCACAAGTGATTATAAAACAACATTTTCATTTCGAATCAGTAAATTTTGTATTTTTGAATAAAGAATCAGAACATGATTACAGATTTCAAAGATTTGGATTTATCAAAACGCTATACCTATGCCGACTACATTACTTGGCAGTTTGATGATATGGTGGAGTTGATAAAGGGAAAGATTTTTAGAATGTCTCCTGCTCCAAACATGAAACATCAACGGATTTCGCTAAAATTATCATCCAAAATAGACCGATTTTTAGAAGAAAATAAATGTGAGGTGTTCACCGCACCTTTTGACGTGAGATTGCCGCTTCCGAAGAAAAAACAAACTAAAAGCAAAATTGACACAGTTGTTCAACCTGATGTTTGTGTGGTCTGTGATTTGAATAAGTTAGATAAACAAGGCTGCATCGGTGCGCCTGACTGGATCATCGAAATCCTTTCAAAAAGCACCTCAAAAAAAGATCTCATCGATAAATTCGACATCTACCAAGAAGCAGGTGTGAAAGAATATTGGATTGTCAGACCAGACGAAGAAAGTGTTACAACATATCTTTTGGACGATTCAGGCAATTATAAAATCGTTCGCCAAAAACCATATTTGAAAGAAGAATCAGTTCCTGTTTCAATTTTTCCTGATTTTGAAATTGTCCTTTCTGAGGTGTTTCCTGATTTTTGAAAAATGGAAAATCAATTCTTTGATTGCCCGCTGTAGAGAGGATTCATGAATCCTCTCTACCACGACACCCAGGAAAAGATCTATAACTCCACCCCCTGCATCTTCAATGTATTCACCCGCCAAAGCACCGCCGCATCCTGCATAATCCGTTCCGCTACAACAGCCGCTTTACGGTTTTGATACGGTTCCAAATCAGTACCAATCACCCAATCATTGAAAGCACCCATAGAAGGGCCACACCAAATTTGGTAATCTAATTTTCGACCATCCGTACCTGCGTTGGCCCAGTTGGAAGAGAGACCTAAATACCAACGG
>CALLVG010000170.1 GCA_938010715.1 uncultured Saprospiraceae bacterium | reverse complement strand
ACAAAAATGATTCGTTAGCCAAAAGCAAGGGTAGAAAATTTTTGGCTCTATGTCGAATGAAGTGAGTAAACCAATTTTAGCAATTATAAATTAGTTGATTTAGCGAGCCTCAGAGATGCGTTAATATTTATAGAAATATTATTGAGGCTTCAATTTCTCTAAGCACCAGCGATGCGCTTATTATGATCGCACCGCTGGTGCTTAAAATGAATTTACAATTTTTTGTTGCTAAAAATATTACCGCCTCTCTGAGGGTTAATTGAATGCACCCATTCGATTCAACATAGAACCAATTTTTTTTACTCTTTTTTCCTATTCGATTTATTTGCGCTGGATTCTAAAATGTTTCAAATCATCTTCCTCCATATCATCAACCATTTCGATGAGCGCATATCTGATTTGATTGAACATCATGTTTTGTTGGCCAAGCGTAACGACTCCTCGTTGCGAATCCATTTTAGCAGAATTATGCCTTGCCCTCAGTAAAATCAAATCATTATATTTTGATTTTGCTCTGTTGAACGCTGCGTTCAGTGCAACCATGGCTTGACCCAAATCTTCTGTAACGAGCAGTTTTATCTGCTCTCGCCATTCTTCCATATTGGCGGGAATTGTTTGGAGAGTTGATGGTCGTGCATGATGTGCTACTGTGGTTGGTGTTTCCACTTTTGTCTCGGTTGTATTTAGGTTTCTGGTTGGTTCGTTTTTGGTGGTAATGTTATCCTCTTTTACTTTTTCAAAAAAGCCTTTTTTTCTGAAAATGAATTGGCCGCCCATGTGTCCAACGCCAGGCAGTGCTTCCCCACGAGGGGTTTGATTTGCATTAAATGCGACGTTTTTTACAACAAAATTGCAAATATCATTTGCCCACAGAATGTTTTGATCTTCGGTTTCTAAAAACTTTAAAAGAACCTTTGCAAAAGGGCTATTGGAGCCCATGCTTCCGTCGCTTACAGGTTCCAACCTGCCTGCGGAGAGTGCCCAGCGAGAAGGATATTTGTCAATTCGAGCAGTGGCATCATTTCCAACATTTTTCAAAAATAGTGCCTCGGAAAAACAAGAATCTACAATGGTGAAGATGTGATGAGCAGAAGAATTTGTAAGAAAATCGGTGATTTCAGTATTGTTGATGTAGGAGATTTTTTTATTGTTGGTGGCATCAACAGGAATCCAATAACCTCTTTTATTTTTTTTGTTAAAAACGCCATGACCAGAGAAATAGATTAGAAGATTATCTTTTGCTGTTAGCCTTTCTGATAGTTCTTCAAAGGTGTCCAAAATTTTTTCACCCGTCGCTTTTTCGTTTAGAAGGTCAACTACATTTTCAGATTCGAAATTGTATTTTTTTAAAAGAATTTCTTTTACCGCGATGGCATCTCTAACTGCATTGTTGAGTTTGGGAATTCCATTTGAATAATCATCTATTCCAATCAAAAGGAGGTGGTTGGTACGAAGGTTGGCTTTAGACTTACTATTTTCATCATCACCTAATCCTTCAATACCTTTGTTTGTTTCTGACATGTTGGTTTTCGTTTCTTTAATTTTTAACCTGCAACCGCAATCCTGAGAATCCTTTAGTCTTGTAAATCCTGATTCAGACAAAATGTAATTCAGGCAATTTTACAAAGAAAGACTCATCTCCACACTCGGTTGAATATCAACTTCCATCTCCTCCAAAAACCGATGAAGTGCTTTCTTTTTCTCAAAATTAAAATCATAGCTGATATTTTCGGTAAAATATCGCTTTAAATTAAATCCATTGGAAGGAGGAGGGATGATGTATAGCAGATCAGGGATGAAATCAATGCCTGACTTCAAAGCTGCATTAAATTCTAAAATGAAATCTTCAGGCAACGGTTTGTTGCTCACCCAATTGGCAAAAGAGAAGGGGAGACCAGTATATTTTAGCCATGCTTCACCGAGGTCGTATTCGTATTTGAAATTTTTTCCAAATTCCATAGCGCGGTCGCCGATGATAAGGCCTGCTGTAGTTCCACCAATTTTTTCAATATAACCAGGAGTGGATTGGATAAACTCAACAGGTAACTTCCAGAAGTTTTTTATTAAAATTTTGGTCAGCTGAACCGAAGTTCTGGAATGGTAGTCAAGGTAAATTTTCTCCACTTTTTCGAGTGGAACTTGGCTATAAATTGAAACAGTCGCAACAGTTCCAACAGTTCCTATACAATAATCTGAAATGATATGTGGACTACTTAGTTTTGGGATAATCGCAACAGGTACTAAACCTAAATCAACTTCTCCAGCTTCCAATTTACGGGCACATTCGGAAGGAATATCCAACTGCAAATCAATCTTATCCTTCATGCCGCTTTTGACTAAACCATATAGTAAAGGCTTGGTATTCAGATAGTTAACTGCAACGACTTTTATCATAAAAAGAGAGATTGAGAGAAATGAGAGTTTGAGAAGGCTACTTCGAGTTTGGCCATAGTTTATTTTTTATAGATACGTTGATTCTAACAATTTCATCTATTTCCTTTAAAAGCCAATCGAGTTCTTCTTTATTTCCCCATTCCAATTTTTTTATAAATTGAAGCCAAAATTCTGTTTCATCTGCTTCTTCAACAACTATACAAATTTTGGCAAACTTTTCATTTTTCGATCGACCTCTACAAAAAGCTCTATGATTTGCTCCTACTGACGATGCCGATTTTCCAATTTGATAATCTATAGTTCTTTTTCCAGATTTGTTAGGAAGCGTTTCAATAAATTTAAAAACACGAACCATGAATTCTAAAATCCTTTCATTAAAAGCTTGGTTAAATTCAGCGTTTGTCATAGTACATTTTTTTTGATTTCTCAAACTCTCAAACTCTCAAACTCTCAAACTCTCACTCCTCTCAAACTCTCACTCCTCTCAAACTCTCACTTTCTTACCACAGGCAAATCTAAATAGCCACGGAACTTATTATCATCCTCAAAAACAACATCTTTATAATCCTTAATTTCATTGTACAAAGTCCCACGTTCGATGGGGTGGCGACCGACGCCTCTAATCATTTTGACCAACGACTCGGTGCTCAATGCAGGGTTTTGTTCCTCACTTCCAGCCATCGAGTAAATCTTCGTGGTATCATCAATTGTTCCATCTAAATCATCTACTCCAAAAGCCAAAGAAAGCTGAGCAGTCTCGCGGCCTATCATCGGCCAGTATGCTTTTATGTGTTCAAAATTATCGAGGTAAATTCTGCTGATGGCATAATTGCGAAGGTCTTCGATGATAGTTCCTTCTTCAATGTCTGACATCTCATTATTTGAATTTCTAAATTTCAATGGAATGAAAGTCTGGAAGCCACCGGTTTTATCTTGAAGCTGTCTCAATTGCTCCATGTGATGGATGCGATGCTCAAATTTTTCGATATGTGCATAGAGCATGGTTGCGTTGGAGCGCATCCCTAATCCATGCCATACTTCGTGCATTCTCAACCATTCTTCACCAGTGCATTTATCGCCTGCGATTACTTTTCTGACATCTGGGTGGAAGATTTCTGCACCACCTCCAGGCATTGATTCGGCACCAGATTCTTTGATGCGTTTCATGCCTTCTTCGTAGCTGACTTTTGCTTTTTTGAAAATGTAATGATACTCAACTGGCGTCAAGGCTTTTACATGCAAGTCAGGTCGATGTGCTTTTATTTTTGAAAAAAGTTCTGTGTAAAATTTTAAATCATATTGAGGTAAAACCCCTCCTACGATATGAACTTCAGTCACAGGTTTGTCATCATAACTTTTGACAATATCCATGATGTCATCCATGGTATACTCCCAACCTTCTTCGCGTTGCTTGATGAGCCTCGAATAACTACAAAATTTACAAGTGTAAATACACAAATTCGTCGGTTCAACGTGGAAATTTCGGTTGAACCAAGTTTTATTACCATGCTTTTTTTCGCGGATAAAATTGGCCAAACTTCCTGCAAAGCCAAGGTCGGCATGTTCATAAAGATAGACACCGTCTTTTTCTGTAATCCGTTGATTATCAATTACTTTTTGCCCAATTTCTTTCAAATTTGGGTCAAGATTTTTATCATTTAAAAGCGTCTGAATTGAGGCATTGGATTCCATTGTCTATCTTTATCTTTTGAACTATTAAGATTCAAAGGTATAACATCGTTTTGAACTTTCAGTTTAAATTGAAAATTGTTTTCTTGAAAATATATTTATGCTTTCCATTTTAATTCCTGCTTATAATTTTGATGTCCGATCTTTGGTCGAAGGTCTTTCCAAACAATTGGAAAAATTCAAAATTGAAGGAGAAATTTTGGTAGTCGATGATTACTCCAAAAACGAGTGGAAAATAATAAATCAAGAAGTCCAAAATTTAGAATTTGTAAAATATGAAGAGCTAAAAAATAATTTAGGGCGCTCCAAAATTCGCAACTATTTAGCTCAAAAAGCAAAACACGAAAATTTGCTTTTTTTGGATTGTGATATGAAAGTTATAACCCCTGATTTTTTAAAAAAATACCATCAAAATTTGTCTTCTGGATCTGTTTTAATTGGAGGCATTTCATACCAAAAAGAAAAACCAGAATCTAATAAAATTTTACATTGGAAAGTAGGGAAGGAGCGAGAAGTGAAATCTGCCACCACTCGCCAAAATACTCCGTATCAAAGCTTTTTGAGTAGTAATTTTTTAATACCAAAATCCATTTTTAATAAAATAAAATTTGATGAATCACTCACTCAATATGGCCACGAAGACACTTTGTTTGGATTGAAATTAAAGGAGATGAAAATTCCAATTTTGCATATCGATAGTCCAATTGAACATACAGGTTTAGAAACAAGTTCGACCTTTTTAATTAAAGCAGAAAAGGCAATAGAAAACCTTTCCAAACTTCATAAAGAAAGGAAAATTGAACCAACAAAATTAATTGATACTTATATGAAAATCAGCAAGTTAGGATTGAATAGTGTTGTCTTTTTTATTCTAAAATTATTTAAAAAATCAATTCAAAATAATCTAAAAAGTAACAATCCTTCGCTCAAATATTTCGACTTTTATAAACTATTTCTATTTATGAAAAATATGAATTAACCACAAAGAAAATAAGAACTTCAAATTACACTCCGCGTCTTCGCGCCTCTGCTTAAATAAATATAAGTCGCTCACCTTTGCGTCTTCGCGCCTTCGCGTTCATCAATCTAAGTCGCTCCTTTACCACTTTCAT
>CALLVG010000169.1 GCA_938010715.1 uncultured Saprospiraceae bacterium | reverse complement strand
AACAGATGCTGGTTTTCGTCTCCAGACGGAAACCATTTATCCATTCGTCTCCAGACGAAAAAAATATTTGCGCTTATTTATTAATCGTCTGGAGACGATATAATATTGGGATTCAGTCTGGAGACTAAATCCAGCATTTTTTTTAAGAACATTGCTCCATTTTTTAAACATTAAACATAATTTAGGCATTTAATTAAGTAATGCAGAGAAACGCTCAAATACAAAAACAGTCTCAGAAGTTAAAGATCCTTCCTCAACAGATTCAGTTCCTGAATTTGCTGCAATTGAATGCAGTAGAGATGGAAAATTATATCAATAAAGAGCTGGAAGAAAATCCCTACCTCGAACAAGCTGCACCTGCCGAATCAGAAAACGTAGCTTCAGATCTCGAAAATCGAACAGAGGAATCAGAAATTGATTACGATAATCAGGACAATTGGGGCAATTTGGATGATGATATTCCAGACTACAATACACGAACAGAAAATGGTTATCAAAACGAAACGCCCAGAGAATTAAGAGCAGTTTCAACTGACTCTTGGCGCAAAGCAACAAAGCGGCAAATAAGACTGGAAGAAGATATTGAACCAGAAAAACTGTTGCTCGTCGAGTATATCATTGACTCATTGGAAGAGAATGGAATGCTACAACAATCGCTTCAAGATTTGACGGATAACTACTCTTTCGGTATCGGAAGGATGTTGCCTATTGAAGAAATGGAAGAGGCATTGACCTTTATTCAAGACCTTGATCCTCCTGGTATCGGAGCGAGAGATTTGAGAGAATGTTTATTGATTCAAATTGATAGGTTACGAATCGCAAATCATGATTTAGAAACGGTAGAAGTTGCTCGTGGAATAATAGACAACCATCTTGAAAATTTAGCTTCTCGAAATTTTGATAGAATAAAGTTAGCCTTAGACGTTGATACTGAGGAGATTAGAGCTGCTATTGAACTAATCACTTCTTTAAATCCACATCCAATAACTATTTCTCCCGAAGAAACTTTGGAGGATAATTCTCGAATTATTCCAGATTATCAAATAGAAGTTGATGGCTCCGAAATCATCATTAGTTTGGTCAATAGTCGCGCGGGGTCAGTTCGATTGGGCTCAGAAGCAGACGAGTTGTCTAAACGAAAATTAGATAAAAAAGCATCTAATTTTTTAAAAATGAAAATTGAAGATGCACGTTGGTTGGAAGAGGCGTTGCGGCAAAGAGATAGCACGATGCTCAATACGATGAAGATTATTGCTTCGATACAAAGAGAATTCTTTTATACCGGTGATAAAAATGATTTGAAACCCATGGTGCTCAAAGATGTGGCAGATAAATTGGACATGGATGTTTCTACCATTTCGAGAGTAACGAGTCGAAAATATGCGCAAACACCTTACGGAGTGATGCATGTAAAAGACTTTTTTGTTCAGACCATAACGACCAATGATGGTGAGGTGACGACCACCAAAGAAATCATGAATGTCCTCGCCGAAATTATTGAAAACGAAGACAAATCCACTCCTTACAACGATTCTCAATTGATGAAACAGTTGGCTGAGAAAGGGCATAAAATCGCTCGTCGAACAGTAGCGAAGTATCGAGAGAACTTAGGGATTCCGGTGGCTAATCGGAGGCGGGAGTTGATTTAATAGCCCTCGTTTACGATGTTTTTTTAGACGCAGAGTTGCGCAGAGGAGACTCAGAGGTTCACAGACTTCTCTTATGTTTCTCACCTCTCATGCTCTCAATTCTCTCAAAATCTCACCTTTCCCTGCTTAAGGCTCATGCACCAAAACCCCATTTTTCATCCTTGGCTCAAACCAAGTTGATTTTGGCGGCATAATTTTATTTGCATCCGCTACGGCCAAGAAATCTTCCCACTGAACAGGGTAAAGCAAAAAACCAGCAGATTGTGGATTTTCAGAAACAGTTTTTGTGAAAAAATCCATTCCTTTTAATCCTTCAACGTATTTTATTCTTTTGTCGGTTCGAGCGTCTTCGATGCCTAAAATTTCACTTAACACCTTGTCATTCAGTAGGTTAGCGTCAAGGATGGCTGCTTCTTTTTTGTATTTGTTGATGACTTTTTTCTTCCATTTGAGGCGGTACCAGTTCTTTTTGAAAAAGAGAACAATTTCAAATTTTGATTTAGGTCGAACAGGTTTTTTGACCACTTTTATGGAAAAGAATTTCGACAATTTGGCAATGAAAACTTCAGGTTCATGGTCATTCAATCCAACGGTGATTCGATTGAAATCATAAATTTCTAAATTTTCAAAAGAAAAATAGGCAGTCATAAAATGACGGTATCGGTCACCATCTTTCTTTTTAGTTTTATCGTAAATGAGCGCAGCAGTCGAGGTACGATGATGACCATCGGAGATGTATGATTTTGGTACGTTTTTATCGAACAGCTTTTGTAACTCTGAGATCTTACTACCATCAGATATTTCCCAAAAGCGATGTTTTTTTTGATCTATTTCAAAATCAACTTCCAAAAATGGTTTATTGTTTTTGGAATAATTTGAAATCCATTTATCAATCAAAGGAACACCTGGATAGGTGAGCAAAACTGGTTTAACAGTTGCCTTTCTTTTAAAGAAAAGTTGTAATTGAGTTTGCTCAGAGGAGGGGAGTGTGTTCTCGTGTTTTAAAATTTTTCCATCCTTATAGTCTTGGATATCCGAGGTCGAAATCACTCCGAAGTATGAACGCGCTTCACCTTTAATTTCATAAATATAAATACCTTCCTGCGCTGCTTTGTGGAAAAAACCACTGGACTTGAATTCGGAGTAATCTTTCTTTACCGTTCCGAAAAACGAATCGGAAGAAGAAATAAATTCCAGACGTGGATATATCGCTTGAAAAGGATGAATTTTCATTAATAAATTTTAGAAAGAATAATTGTTTGAAAAGCTGAGAGAGATGAAAAATTTAAAACTTTAACCAATGAAGTTGGCTATTTTAAAACCCAAATATAGAGAAAAGAGGCAGACCATTAAACTTGAAAGAATATATATGATAGCAGTTGGCCAATTTCCATTTTGTAAAAGGAAAAAAGTCTCGCCTGTGAAAGTTGAGAAGGTACTGAAACCACCACAAAAGCCAGTGATAAAAAGCAACTTCAGCATGGGTTGCACCTCGACTTTCAAAACATAAGAAAGTAAAAAACCGAGGACGCAACAACTGATAACATTGGCAACAAAAGTAGCAGCGGGAAAACCTGATTTGAGTGGCGCAATCACTTCTGCAATGCCAAATCGAACCATACTGCCCAATCCACCTCCCACAAAAACCATCAAAAATTTAATCATTTTCTGAGCTTGGAGAGGTGAGCTTTTTGCCAGCAGCGGCTTTCTTTTTATTAAAAGCCTCCATTTCTTTCAGCTTTTGTCTGCGAACGTTGTAATGAAGAATTGCCGTTCCTATCAAGGCTAAAACCAAAATTAATAAGAGCAAATTCATATTTCCAATGTGTTGGAAATAGAGCGCAAATCCTATAAAAACCATATTGGTCACAACCAAAACTGAGGTAGCTTGCATGTGGGATAAGCCTGAGTCCAAAAGCAAATGATGGAGGTGATTCCTGTCAGGAGACATCGGTGAACGACCTCTCATGGCTCTTACCGTAAAGACACGTAAGGTATCAAACAAAGGCAAAATCATAATCCCAATCGCAACAGCAGGAGCGGCATTGATAGCATAGACATTATTGTCTGGTAGGGTATTGTGCAACTCAATAAATTGGATGGCTAAAATCGAACAAGTCAGCCCCAAAAACAGCGAACCCGTGTCGCCCATGAAGATTTTGGCAGGGGTAATATTGTATTTCAAAAATGCGATACAAGCCCCAGCAAGAGAAAAGGATACAATTGCTAAATCAAGATTTTTCGTAACAAAGAACCATGAACCTAAAACGACCGAAATTAATGTTCCTAAACTCCCAGACAAACCATTGATTCCATCCACTAAATTGAAGGCATTAATAATGACCAAAATCGAGAAAACGGAAAGTGAAATTGCTGCCCACTCTGGTAGCACTTGTACTCCCAAAATACCATACAAACTGGTCAGTTTTATATTGGCTTTAAAAACTAAAATAATTGCAGCCAAAAGTTGACCAATCAATTTATTGGTAGGTGTCAAAGGGTCTAAATCATCGCTGACTCCAATGAGGAAAATGATGATAAAGGCACATAAAATATATTGAAGATCACCAAAAACAGTGAAAGGCGTCCACAAAACCATTGAGAAAAGCACTCCTGCAAATATCCCAATCCCACCCAATGAAGGCGTTTGGACGGTATGCGAACGGCGTTCCCCTGGCTCATCAAAAAGCCGCTTTTTCTCTGAGATCCTAATAATGGATGGAATCACATTATAAGTGAGGGTGAAGGCAGTTATGAATGCTAATATTAATATATACACAAGTGTAAATCGTTTAATAGACGGGGGCTACGCTCTGGAATTTTTAAATATCGGGCTTTTTTACAAACAACGAAGCATACAAAAAAATGGTTGGTGCAAATGTAAACACCAACCATTGTATTTTATAAAAAATATGATCTTTATAATTTATGCTTCCACATCTGCGTCATCAATCAAATGGTCGCCATCACCATCTGCATCCTCCATTCCTTTAATAGAACCAGTAACGTCTGGTGCTTCTGTGCTAAGCAAATCATTCAATTTCTCCTTTGCACCGTCAGCCAAATTTCCAGCTTTATCTTTAACTGCATCCACTTTGTCACCTACATTAAATGATTGGTGGTCGCCGTCCGCATATTTTTTTGCTTTATCAAAAAAGCTATCGTGGCCATCCAATGCACTGTCTTTGGCGTTTGACAAACTTTCGGCAAAGGTACCTCCTGTTTCTTTGACTGCGTCGGCAGCTTTTGCAGATTCTTCAGTTGCTTTTTCAACTAAATCATCCATTTTGTCGCCTACGTCAGCCATTGCTTCTTTTGCTTTTCCAGCCAAAGCAGCTCCACCTGCCAAAACTGCACCGCCAAGAGCAGCTGCAATTCCTTTGGTTTTGTCAAGGGCATCAGCTCCAGTTTTTGCAGCTGCATCTGCAGCTCCGTCAGCACTTTCCAGAACGGTTCCGCCAACATTTTCAGAAGTTTCTAATACTTTGCCTCCTACATTTTCAGCCGTTTCTTTTACGGAATCCATTGCGCCTTTTGCTTTTTCAGCTAATGCATCGGTGTCAATTCCTGCTTTTTCAGCCAAATCACCTGCTGCTGTAGTAACTGTGGTTCCAACGCTTGCTGCAGTTTCTTTTGCAGATTCCAAAGCACCTTTTGCTTTTTCTGTTAAAGAATCAGTATCGATTCCTGCTTTGTCGGCAAGGTCACCAGCCGTTTCGGTAACTTTAGAACCGACATCGGTTGCCACTTCTTTGGTTTTTTCCCAAAGTCCTTGTGCGGTATCACCCACTCCTTTTTCGGAAACGTCCGCAGAAACTTCTTTTGCTTTTTCAGCCAAGTCGCCAGCAGTTTCGGTTACTTTATCGCCTACCTCGCCAGCTACTTCTACCGCTTTGTCCCAAATTCCTTTTGCACTATCGCCCAATCCTCCAGTCGCACCTTCTGCTGAGTCGGCAAGGTCGCCTGCTTTATCCATTGCTTTCGAAGTCAAATCACCTGCTTTGTCAGCTAAATCGCCAGCTGCTTCTTTGGCTGCATCTGCTGTTTTTTCTGCGGCAGATTTAGCTACAGAAGTTGCGCCAAATAATACTTTTTTTAAATCGCCAAATAATCCCATCGTTTAGATTTTATATGTTTTTAAAAATGAGTCGAAAGATAAAAAAGATTTATCAAATTTTTTACCACCTTTTTTATGACGCCTATTTGTCTAAATGGGTACATCTATAGTGGTGATGTATAAATCAACCTTTCGGATGATGGTTATTAAATGAAAATCCGATAATATTCTTTTTGATGAAAATTATTTTGACCGTTGTAGAAAGGATTCATGAAATCCTTTCTACGAATCAAAAATTTTGACAAATCAAAAATTATTATCATTGTTTGGATAATGTTCCAACCCACCTAAAATAAGGATCATTGTGCCGACAAACGAATTCAGCCTCCTTTGTAAACTTCAAAGAATCAGGGATGGATTGAGGATCAATGATGTAAGAAACATTTTCCTCAAAAGGCATTTCTTGTTTCTTTTTTGAAATGATTTTTTGGCGAGCATTAGTGATGTAAAAGGCATTTGATTTTTCAACCTCCACACCTCGAACAGCCATTAAATCTTTTGTTTTAAAGTCTTTTCCCAATTTGATGGAAGTTTCTCGAAGGATGGTTCCTTTGTCTTTTTCCAACCTCTCAGGTAGAATAAACCAATTGAACGCAATTCTGAATCCTAATAATAGGATGATAAATAAAAGGATTTTTTCGTTTCTCTTTTTAAAAAAGAAATAGGTGCTTGTCGCAAAAAGTAAAATGAGGAAAATTGATTTTAGATACAAAAAGGGTGTTTGCTGAACTTGCTCAAAAAATGGAATTCCAAAACTCAAAAGCGTAACAGCAACCATCAAAACCGCCAAAAGAATTTCAAATGTTTTTCGATTCCAACTCTTATTTTCAAAATGTAAGAACAAAAGTGGCCCATAAATTAAGGGTGGAAACATCAACAAATACCGAGGATAAACTTCGACAGATGACCAATATAATGGAATGTTTACAGCGAAGGTAATCGCGCAAAAAGTGAGGAAATCATTCGCAAATACTTTTTTGAAAACTCCTTTTTGAAAAATATAAATTACTAAAAACGACCAAGGCAAAAAGTGATAAACTTGCTCAAAATGGAAGGTAAAAAGATTTTGAATCGTTGGCAACCAACCGTATTCCATCATGGTGCGACGGGTGGATTGTTTTATCATTTTTGGAAATAAATCCTCTAACGAGTTGAATTGCAAATACACCGCATAATATCCACCAACGATGACTAAAAATACGAACATCCCTTTAAAATGGTCTGCGCTCCAAAGTTTTGAGTAATCCTTTTTCCAAATAAAAAGAACCAATAATGTGAGCGCCAAAAACACCAAAGTCGGAAGCCCTTTCAACAAAAATGCAATTGAACCAAGCAAATAGGCAAACACAAAAAGCCGCGTAAATTGTCCATTGACATAACGATGATAAATTGTCATAAACATCCAAAAGATAATCCACGAATAACAAATATCAATCAACCCCAACATCGAATCATAGAAGAAAATACGGCCACAAGTGATTAAAATAAAAGCCATGATGAACGCAAATTTCGTATCAAAATGCTTTTTAAAATAATAAAAAACAGTCGCTCCGTAGCTTAAAAGAAATACGACCGTAGGAATGCGAGCCGTCCATTCATTGATAGTATTAGTCAGGTTGAAAAAAGCAAGTAAAATCCAATTGTAGAGGGGCGGCTTATTGTAATAAAATTCGCCCAACATGGTTGGTGTGATGTAATTTCCCGAAAGTTTCATCTCCAAAGCGACCAAAGAACGGATGCCCTCATCGTCGATAAAGGCAATCAAGCCGAGATTGATCAGCAAGGCAGGCAGCAGTAAAATCAGGATTACTGCATAAAGTATTTTTCTAAATTGTGTAGTCTCTTTGAACAAACTCTTCGGGTTTTCTTATTTCTTAAAAAAGCCACGGTAGTGGCGGCACTGTTTGTAACTAAACTTTTTATCAACTTTTATTGAAGGGCGTTTGCCCTGACATCGTTAAAATTGAATTAACGGTGTCGCCACTACGTGGCTAAATTGGTGATGCTAAAATTGTTTTTCAACAAACGGGGTCGGGACTACCGTCCCTCTTGGTAATTTTACTTTAATCACTTCAATCCCACCGTCCTCAAAAACTTCTTTTTCCACCTCGATAAAAACGATTTCTCTCTCCAACTTCCCCACAAATGATGAACACCAATCGAAGTTCCGTTTTTCAAAATCTTTCGATAATCAGATCGGCTGCGAGGGGAGGGCGGATGATAAATCAATCGCTCTGGGGTGTGAGCAGTCGGGTATTCATTTTTATAAAAAATAGAGTTTAAAAACTGAGGACCGGTTGCATCGAGAACTTCAATATATTTGTCCACTTGTGGTGGATTTTCAATTAAACTTTGGATAACATCTTTCCAAAACTGCTGATTTGGAGCAGAGGCAAAAATGCAATTTCCAATCCCATCATATTCATCTCCGAAAGCTAAACTTCTGTTTTTTGGTAAAACCAATTGGTGATTTTCAAAATCAAAGGGCACCAACATCTCGTAATCCAAATCCAAATAAACGCCACCAATTTTATCCATTATCAAATACCGAATCACATCTGCTCGCATGATGCCGCGCGGAAAGTTTTTGAAAATTGGATAGAGTTCTGGATAGTTTTCTTTTACAAAAACATCATTGTTTTCATCCGTCCAAAGTCGATATTCCCAATCAGGATTTAAGTTTTGCACCTTTTTGGCGTAAACCTGCCACTGTTCGGGAATCTCCGAATTCTTCCAAGTCTGATGAATAATTTTAGGAATCATTGGATGCTATTTTTTCAAAGCAGCGATGAAATCTTCGGCGCTCAAAGCGTTCAAACACATGGCTTTGGTCAAACCACCTTTTCGAGCAGAGAGCACGCCGAAGTGAATATCTCGAATGCCATCCGTACTATGTGCATCTGGATTAATGGAAATTTTTACCCCTTTTTCGAGCGCAACTGGAATCCAAGTCCAATCCAAATCTAATCGCCACGGGTGGGCATTCAATTCAATCGTTACATTGTTGGCAGCACAGGCGTCAATCACTTTTTGATGGTCAAGCGGATAGCCTTTTCTGGAAAGTAAAAGTCGTCCTGTTGGGTGTCCTAAAATATTAGTGTAAGGATTTTCGACCGCTTTGATGACGCGAGCTGTTGCCTTGTCAATATCCATTTTTAAATTAGAATGAACAGACGCGATGATGCAATCGAACTCTTTCAAAATCTCCTCTGGATAATCCAACTCTCCACTCGAAAGGATATCTGATTCGATACTTTTATAGATTTTGAAACCGTCCATTTTTGCATTCAATGCATCAATTTCTGCCCATTGCTGACGGAGGCGATCTTCTTTCAAACCATTGGCATAAAATGCCGCTTTGGAGTGATCAGAAATAGCGATGTATTCGTAACCCATTGATTGCGCAGCGTTGGCCATTTCTTCCAAAGTGTTCAGACCGTCACTGTAAGTGGTGTGGGTGTGGATGACTCCTTTTATGTCTTCTTTTTTAATGAGTTCGGGTAGATTTCCTTCTATTGCTTTTTCTAAAAAATATTCGCTTTCTCTCAACTCAGGTGCAATGAAAGGAAGACTTGCTTTTTCAAAAATTGCCTCTTCTTTTTCGATGCCTCGAAAGTCGGTTCCTTCATACTTTTTTAGAAAAGCAGACATGAATTCTTTGGTCGAAGTATATCTAAAAAGTTTAGATCCAAAATCCTCCTTTTTACAATTTCTAAGAAAAACTGGAATCTCATTTATAGTCTGTGCTTCGATTCCGTTTTCGATTTCTTTTTTGAGGGTAAGCAATTGATTATCAATGATTTCGGATTGGTCGTAGTCGCCTGCAATTAGTATTTCGATTTCTGAAATGATGTTGCCTTTTCTTCGCATTTCGCCTGTCAAGGCAACTTGACAATCGGGTAATCTATGGCTGATTTCTTCCACCAAATCACCCGCTTCTTCCTCCACTGCGGCGTAATGATATTTGCCTTTTGACCGTAAAAAGTATTCCAACGTTTTGGTCAAATCATCCTGCGTTTTTTTACCAAAACCTTTGAGTTCGATGAGTCGATTTTCGTTGCAAGCATAGAGCAATTCTCCAATCGTTTCAACGCCTAAATCTTTCCAAATGGTCAATATTTTTTTTGGGCCAAAACCTTTTACACCCAACATTTCTTGAACACCAAGCGGCGTTTTTTCTTTAAAATCTTCGAGCGTTTTGAACGTTCCTTTGTCTAATAAATCACGGGTTTTTTGAGCAATCGCAGCACCGACGCCTCTTATCTCTTTTATCTCCTCATCCGACATTTCGGTCAACGGCTGTCCCAATTTTCTGAATGTGATATAGGCGTTTGAGTAAGAACGAATTTTAAATTTGTTCTCACCATGCAATTCCATCAAATCGGCCAATTTTTTAAAAGTCCGCGCGATTTCTTTATTGGTCATTTTCTCTTTTTTGCGCAAAAGTAGTTAAACAGTGGGTTTCTTTTTTTATTAAGGTGTATAAATCAAGGTTTAGTTTTTTTGCTTCAAATTGTTGTAGATTGTTTGATTGTTAAATTGTTTGATTGTTTTTGTCGCTTTTGGTGAACAATTTTAACAGTTTTACAATCTCAACAATCACTCTAATTTGAAAAAGTCATTACCAAAACTGTTGGAAGAAGTCAAAAAGTGCCAAATCTGCGCTGAGCATTTACCCTTTGCACCGCGACCTGTTTTGACCGCCAACAAAAAATCTAAAATCATTTTAATTGGTCAGGCACCTGGAATTCATGTGCAACAAACTGGCAAGCCTTGGAATGATAAAAGTGGTGATCGGCTGCGTGATTGGATGGGCGTGGATGAGGAAACCTTTTATAACACAGACAATTTCGCCAATCTGCCAATGGGTTTTTGCTACCCTGGAAAAAATCCGAAAGGCGGAGATATGCCGCCTCGCAAGGAATGTGCACC
>CALLVG010000168.1 GCA_938010715.1 uncultured Saprospiraceae bacterium | reverse complement strand
GATGTTCCCATTGCATTCATAATCAAACCCGTTACGAATAATCCCAAAAACATAGAGAACATAATTCTCCAACTTGCGATTTTAGTACCTAAAAGAATCAAAATCCCAACGATGATTAACGGTTTACTTGACTCTCCAATTGAACCAGGAATGGCTCCCCAGAACATTTGAAGTGGTGAGTAAACAGAAGTTACGGCTTCCCATCCTCCAGCTGCAGCCAAAGTTCCTTCTGCGGCTAAAGTGTTACCGTTAGCAGCTAAAATTAATGGGGTTGCACCAGTGTAACCATCTGCGACGACGGCCATATCATTGTAGGTGGCCCATCCCAAACCTTCAAATATGGAATTGAAAAGCCCCGTTTGAACCCAACTGTAATCCACTGCACTTCCTGGAGCAAATCCTTCTAAACCAGCAACCCAAGCTTCATCCCCTGAGATGGTAGTTGGATATGCGAAGAAGATAAATGCTCTACAAAGCAAAGCGACATTTAAAATATTCATTCCTGTACCACCAAATGCTTCTTTTCCGATGATAACAGCGAAAGCAACTGAAATTGCTAAAATCCATAATGGAATTGATGGTGGCATGATTAAAGGAATCAATGCTCCTGAAACCAAATATCCTTCCTCGATTCCATGTCCTTTTTTGGCTGCGAACCAGAACTCAATTGCTAAACCCACTACATTGGCTACAACGAAAATTGGTAAAATTTGTACCAAACCGTAAGCCAGTTTCAAGTGAATCCCTTCCATGAATCCAGTGTACTCACCAATCGCTACAAAATGCTGATGTCCGATATTATATGTACCGAACAAGTAGCAAAGTTGCATCGCCAAAACCACATGAATCATGGTACGTTTCAAATCCATACCATCCCTTACATGAACTCCTTCGTCACCTGTAGTGTGATTAGGAGCGTATAAAAATGTAAAGAAACCATCAAAGAGCGTATGCAAAAAAGGAGAATCCTTTTTGCTTGGCTCCATGCCTTTTAATTTATCTGCGAAATTACTCATTTATAATAGAATAATAAGTTTACTAAATTGTTGACTATCAAGGAGTTAACCCTGCTCTTGCACATAATCTAATCCTTGACGAAGGATTTTTTGTAATGGTTGTTTTGAAGTACAAACGAACTCACAAATCGCGATATCTTCCTCTACCAATTCGTAGATACCCAAGCCTTCCATTCTTTCAAAGTCGTTTGCTAAAATTGCTTTCATCAAGTGTTGCGGATAAACATCCATCGGCAATACATCTTCGTATTGACCAGTCATCACGAATGCTCTTGGCTCTCCACGCATATTTGTATCTGCTTTGAATTTTGTATCTCCAAATTTGAAGAATGTAGGTGATAAACTCGGACGACCACTCTGTGGAAGAATCCAACCAAACATTTCGTAATAATCACCTTCTTCTATCGTCGTAATTTGGTCATCCCAAATATTCATGAATTGCTCAGTCGTTTTTCTTTTTCCAGTTAAAACATCACCAGAAAGGATTCTTGCTTTATCGTTGGTCAAGTTTCCTTTGATAAGATCACCGATATTTGCACCTGCTTTTGTTCTAACGTGGGTTTGATTTTCAAACTCAGTTCCAGAAAGCGCTACAATTTTGGTGGTATCCCATTTTCCTTCAAGGAAAAGATTTCCTATTGTTAAAAGGTCTTGAAGATCTACAGTAAAAACAGTATCTCCTCCTGAAATTGGTGCAGTATGATGAATTTGAATACCTACATTCCCAGCAGGGTGCTTACCCATGAAGTATTTCTTCACACATCCTTCAGCGTTTACAAATTCTGAAGCAATTTGTTCATCACCAGCATTCAAACCTAAATAAACCTTTCCGTTTGTTAGGTGATTCAATGCTTCGATACCTGCATTCAAATCATCACCTCGCCCAGCGACTGCCAAATTTAAGTTTGGAGCCAAAGGAGCCGTATCAAAAGTTGAAACGAAAATATTGGAAGGTGTTACTTTCGGGTCAGCGATAATATTAAAAGGTCTCTGACGTAACATGGTCCAAGCACCACTTTCCAACATAAAGTTCTTTACGGCTTCTCGATTGGTATTATCCAAATCAGGTGCTTTGAAAGCTTTATATTGTTGTTCTTTATCAGCCAAGAAGACCAATTCAGTGATGGCTCTTTTTGCACCTCTATTCAAGGCGATATATTCACCACTTACTGGAGCGACATATTTAATGTCTGGATTTGTTTTGTCAAAGAAAACCACATCTCCAGCTTTCACACTGTCACCAACTTCTATTGCTACTTTGGGAATAGGCGCATTCCCTCTGTAATTTTTAGGTTGTAGTGCAAATGTTTTCACATTCGCAGCATGAACATGATTGTTTGGTTCACCTTCCAAATCAAGGCTAAATCCTTGTTTTAAAACTTTAGCTCCTTTTCCAGCAGCATAAGATGGTAATTTAGGTGCAAAAAGTTGGCTTAATGAAAAGTCGCCTTCATCCACGTCGTCTTGCACTCCTGTTTTCTGCGCATGCATGGAAACTACATTATCGCCGATAAGTAGAATTGCGCCCAAAATCAATAGGACAACAGTAGCGGCCAAAACTGTAATTAGATAGGATGATCCAGATTGCCCTGCTTGGGCGTGAAGTGGAAGAGAAAATGCAACGGTAGCGATCAATATCGTGAGCCTGATTATTCCGTTTTTCAATTTATCTGAAGATTTTAGTGAAATAACGTGGTTTATTTTCAACTCAACTTGTTAAGAAAAGCTAAATTTTTTACCGATTCTCAAATCGGGCGCAAATATATAAAGTCTTTGCTGTTTTTGCTGTAGTGTTGGTAATTTTTAAGACACTAAAAATTATTTAGATTAAATTTAGATAAGAAATTTCAGTCGGTAATTGGCAGTCGGCAGTTTGTAGGGGTGATTTTCAATTCTTTTAATTGATTATTTTTTCGAACGCTGAGGTTCGCGTATAAGCGCAGGGGTTCACAGAGAGGAAGAGCGAGTGCAGCCAATGACTAAGTTGAGGACTGCAGACTGAGGACTGCAGACTGTTTACTGCTCCTTCTTCTTATGCTCACAATCGCGCTGACAGTGGCCATATAAATTGAGGGAATGATTGGTAATTTCAAATTTCATCAAATCACCCATCATTGTTTTGATTTGCTGAATTCTTGGATCACAAAATTCTAAAACCTCTCCGCAGTCTTCACAAATGAGGTGATCGTGTTGTTTGTAGCCATGAGATTTTTCAAATTGAGCGAGGTTTTTACCGAACTGGTGCTTTTTGACTAAATCACAGACCACCAATAATTCCAGGGTATTGTAAACTGTGGCACGAGAAACTCGGTAGTTTCTTGTCTTCATGTGAATATACAGCGCCTCCGCATCAAAGTGATCCGTACGCGTATATATTTCTTCGAGGATTGCAAAACGTTCTGGCGTTTTACGATGGCCATTTTTTTCTAAGTGAGTAGAAAAAATTTGTTTGACTTCTTCGAAATTATTCCCTTCTGCCATAAAGATTTAAAGTATTAGAAATTCAAAGTTAGGAAATTAACATCTATTTCTTCAACAAGTTGCTTTAGGTTGAACTCTACGATAAAAATTTGGCCGCCTCAAAATTTGAGGTGACCTATTTTGAAGAATTGAATTGGCAATTGAAATACGGAACCTTATTGAACCTCCTACCGCCAATTCAATTCTTTTTTTAACCTAAAAATGAAATTTTAGTAAAACTAATTAATTCAAGTTGCGATCTATTTGGGTCAAGGAGATAATGGCTAAATGTTATATGGTTTCATGGCTTATTAAAACAATTCAACCATGAAACCATAAAACCATGTAACTATACAGAAACATTAAAATCTCTCAAAGCATCGTTCAAAGATACTTTCTTGTCGGTGCTTTCTTTTCTTTTTCCAATGATTAAGGCGCAGGCAACTTGAAATTTCCCAGCTGGAAATTCTTTTTCATAAGTCCCTGGAATCACGACAGATCTCGGAGGAACCATTCCTTTATAAGTGATTGGTTCTGAACCTGTTACATCAATGATATGAGTTGATTTTGTCAAAACAACGTTAGCACCCAAAACAGCTTCTTTCCCAATTCTAACCCCCTCTACAATAATACATCGGGAGCCAATAAAACAATTGTCTTCAATGATGGTTGGTGTCGCTTGCAATGGTTCTAAAACGCCGCCAATCCCTACTCCACCGCTCAAGTGAACATTACGGCCAATTTGTGCACAACTACCAACGGTTGCCCAAGTATCGACCATCGTTCCTGAGCCAACCCATGCGCCAACGTTGACATAACTTGGCATCATGATTACTCCTTTCTCAAGGTAAGCGCTATGGCGCGCAACCGCTGGAGGAACAACTCTAACGCCCTGTTCAGCATAATTGGTTTTTAATGGAACTTTGTCATGGTATTCGTATGGGCCGACTTCGATGGTTTCCATTTTTGCAATTGGGAAGAATAAAACGACGGCTTTTTTCACCCAATCGTTTACTTTCCAATCACCATCTGCTGTTGGTTCAGCCACTCTTAGTTTTCCTTTATCTAAAAGTTCTAAAACTTCTTTGATTGCATTTTGACTTTCTTCCGATTTTAACAAATCGCGATCATCCCATGTTTTCTCAATAATAGATTGTAATGCTTGCATAATTTTTGCGGTTTAGAGCGTAATTGTAAAAAAGTCAGCAAAGATATTTTTTTGGCTGTGGTTGGCAAACTTTTCATTAAAGTTGGGTTTAATATACTTACTTCTGTAGAATGTGAAATTGATGAATAAGCATTAAGAATTTTATCAACAATGACTGTTTGGCAGTCAGGCAAACAAAGAAATATTCCCGTAAAAGTCCAATACAATATTCCTGTTCACTTTGAATTATAAACATGCCTGCGGACTGAATTTCCGCTTAATTTTAAAAGCATCTAATGAAAAAACTGGTCTTCATTCTCACCCTACTCCCTTTTACCATATTCGCTCAAAATTTTGGTAATGGTTATAATTTCTATCTACCACCGTTTGACTCAACGGCTCAAACCTATTTGCCAGAATTTGATATAAACCCGATTCAAGGGTTTGTGTCAGTGCGACCAGATGGTCATTTTTATGCAGCGGGCAAACCTATTCGTTTTTGGGGATTCAATATGACTTCTGCTGGTTGTTTTCCAAATAAGGAACATACTGTAGGCATCGCAGCTCGAATGCGAAAAATGGGTGTCAACATTGTTCGTTTTCACCAGATGGACAACTCGTGGTCGAGTCAACAAGGGACTATATTTGACAGAAGTACCAATGGAACAAGAGCACTGCACCCAGAGACCTTGGACAAATTTCATTACTTCATTCACAACCTTAAACGCAATGGAATTTATGCCAATATCAACCTACACGTTTCACGAAGATTTAGAGAAGCAGATGGTATTGCTGATGCGAATGATTTATTTGGCGGTGGAAAAATAGTCAATATGTTTGACCCTCAAATGATCGATTTACAAAAAGAATACGCAACTCAATTGCTGACTTCTGTAAATCCATACACTGGTCTTTCATTGGTAAATGATCCAATAATGGCGATGCTCGAAATTTCTAACGAAAATACACTTTACGGTCGTTTTCAAAATAGTCAATTGACGATAGAAGACGACGATGGTATTTTATTGCCGCGTCACGACCAAATGTTGGATGAACTATGGTTTGACTTTTTAGAAAATAAATACAATTCAACGACTGAGTTAAGGAGCGCATGGAATGAAGGCGTCGGTACAGGCAATAATATCAATCAAATTGCTGACGGCGATTTTGAATCGGGCGATCCTGAGGCTGGTTGGAATTTAGATTTAGCCAGTTCAGCAGATGCAGATTTTACGATAGAAGAAAACGATGTTTTTGATGGAAATTATTGTGGAAAAATAAACATCACAAAGACAACTGGAACGGATTGGCATATTCAATTTGCTCAAAATGATTTATCGGTTGAGTTAGGAAAAACATATACTATCAGTTTTGCAGCCAAGGCCGATGAAGCAAAAATGATTTATGCTTTTGCTCAGCAAGATTTTGACCCTTGGCGTTGGTATGAAGGAGATGGTTTTGCACTTTCGACCGACTGGCAGGAGTTCTCATTAGACTTCACACCATTTGAGGATAATAATGGTAGAATGCGTCTCGGATTTACGTTTGATAATAATATTGGTTCTTTTTGGCTGGACAATGTGAGTGTCACCGAGAAAGAAAAAGTTGCACTTGAAGATGGCGAATCAGCAGACACTCCGCGTCGTTTGCGCTATTACGAATTAGGCAATTTTTCAGAAGGAAGAACTGCTGATTTGACGGAGTTTTACATCAAAGTTCAGAAGGATTATTTTGATGAGATGTACCGATTTTTGAAAGAAGAATTGAACGTTAAAATTCCGATTTCGGGAACAAATGCGCATCCAAGTGTTGCAGATGTTTATACCAATTCTGATCTTGATTTTATTGACGATCACATCTACTGGGATCATGTTCGATACAACAATGGCTGGTCACTTTCTGATTGGAATATCCGTAATGAGTCGTTGGTTGAAGACTGGGATTTAGAAGCCATTTCAAAAATATTTGGCGGTTATCACATAAAAGGTAAACCATTCACTATCAGTGAATTAGGACATGGATTTCCTAATCGCTATCAAACTGAACTTATGCCTTTGGTCGCAGCTTATGGTTCTTATCATGATGTAGATGCAGTTATGTTTTTTCAATACAATGAAAGTGAATGGGATTGGGAAAGCGACTATATCGGAGCTTGGTGGTCGATGCATCGTAACACTGCTCAAATGGTGCTTTCACCTGTACTTTCTTATGCCTATCGAAATAACCTAATCAGCACTGAAGAACGCTCGATTGACTTTAAATACAACAAAAATTATCTGCATACCATGTCCCGATTTGACAATACTGGGCGTTGGTGGTCTTACAGTCCTTATGAACGTAGATTGGCACTTCAATCTGATATTCGAATTAGTACTTTTGATGATAGTGGTGAGTTAAACTTTAACGACCTTCCTGACGTAAATGATGGGCCAGTTATTTCTACAGGCAACTTCGAAACCACTTTTCAAGCAGAGGAAAATTTCGTAACCACCGTAACTCCAAAATTAATTTCTGTTACTGGAAAATTGAATAGTTCATTTGTGATTCAAGCAGGAAATTTGGAAGTGACTGGCGCCAATGATTTTGGAACGGTTGCATGGCTTTCGTTAACCGATGAACCACTGAAAACTTCACGAAGATCAACTTTGGTACTTTCGTCAAAAATTCAAAATTCCAATATGAATTGGACAAACAATGATACAAATGTTGAAAATGATTTTGGCGAAGCACCAACTGAAATGTTTCCATTGGTAACATCTTTGTTGTTAAAAATTCAGGCCGATTCTATACATTTAAAAACACTCTCTCCAACTGGAGCAGTGAGTAATACAAGAACATTGATGCCGATTGACCAAGGCATTTTTTTGGTGGGAATCGATCAAGCCATTTCTCAATCTCCTTGGTACGGAATCGAAGCTTTTGGGGACGCAATTTCAAGTACTCAAAATTTAACTCAAGCAATTGATTTAAAAATTTCACCAAACCCTTCTTCTTCTAAAACATTGATTATCAGCAACTTGCCTACTACTTCGGATATCAAAATCACTTTAACCGATAGTAATGGAAAGTTAGTTTATGAAACTATTGAAAATAATCAGCCTGCTGGAAATTATCGTAAATGGGTAAATTTGGAAGGGATTTCGAGTGGTCTTTATTTTTTAAAATTTCAGGCAGAGGATATGTTTCAGGTTAAAAAATTGGTGGTGGAATAATTGGGAACAGCTCTATGTAAACGACATCGTTTTTGTTACGCAGTGAGGTTCTTTGAGGTTCTTTGCGAAACTCTGTTCAACAGATAAGCAAAAATCACATTTCATACCCTACCTTTTTCCCTTGATTGACTTTTCTCGCCACCTTAGCAGAGATACCACGCGAACGTGCGATCGTTTGCTCTTCAGTTGTTGGCGGGAATAGACTTTTCTCTCTGTCAAACCAAGCGATAAGGTCATCAATTGATTTTGGAGTTCCTTCTTTTGCCCCTGAATGATACTCCCCAAAATCAGGAATATCTAAAACTTCTGCACCAATAAATTGACCTAATTGATAATAGGACTCCCATTGAATTTTATCAAAAAATTGATCACTCGTCGGTTCATGAGGAAACTCTGGGTGATAGATTTTGTATTTGTAGGTTCCATACTTCAAATCTTCATCTTCTCCTTTTCGGATAGTAGGTTTACCTTTTGGTGCTGTAACTGAGGATTTTACATATACAAAAGTTCCGAATTTCAATTTATCAATTCCTTTTTGGTCTCCTCTTTCTACTTCCAATTTATAGTTGATGAGGTTTTCAACTTCTTCTTCCAATGCTTTATTGTCGATATAGTTACCCCCACATTTTAGCTGGATATCGAAAGTAATTCCTCCTTTATCATCATAGAAATAATTGATCAGCGCCTCTACAGGTTTGGACTCAGTGATAATTTCATCTGCTTCATTTTTATAAGATTGCTCGAAGTAAACAATATTCCCATCTTGGTCTTTTATTAAAATTTCTTCCCAAACCGTTAGCAAATCTGCAATGGCATATCGTTTTTTGGAATAGCCATGCGAAGGTTTTGGTTTTATAATTTCTTCTGGAATTTGATCTTCTCTAAATTTTATTTCAATCCCTAATTCATTCCTTGCGCGAATGGTTAAAATTTCTAAATCACCAAAACCGTAGTTACTGTCTTGACCTGCATCGACACCGACGATTAAGCGGCATTTTCGACGGAGCAATTCATAAACCGCTAAATTTTCGATGTGTCCTCCGTCTGAGATGTTGAGCATTTTTTTGTCGGTTCCCATTTGTGAAAACAACTCAAAAAAGAAATAAACGGGCCACCAAACAATCGGAATTCTGCCCGCAGTTTTGAGTGGATTCCATGTCCAATATCCCAATCGAGCATTGGTCAACGTCGTCAAAACAGCTAAAGCCTTGCTGGAATAATTGCCCATCCCTGGATTAACAGCCGCAGCAGAAATCGTAATCGCAGCTGGAAAAGTCATTTTTGAATACCCCTCAGGTTGATCAGAGCGAACGTAATTTGTCAATTTGGAACCGCAAAATTTTGGCGAAAGCAAAAAGTAATCGCTCGTTTTAGTCCCTTTAAATTTAGGGTCATTGGTTGATTGCAGGTTGAGGCAAGTATTCACCAACGGATATGGCGCGAGGTAATCCGCCTCCTTTTCGCTTTCTGTTTGAAAGAGTTTATGAATCGGTACATTTTTATGAACACCCGCAAAATTCAAAAACGCTCCTGCCAACGAACTGCGATAATATCTATGAAAACTCGTCGCATTTGGACTACTGAAAAAACCAACTATAATTGCCACTAAAGCCACAAACATGTAAAGTGGCAAATTCGGATTTCTAAAATTCGGCTGCGTGATATCGCCAATGCTCGACCCCAATAACAAAAACAAACCTATAAACCCTACCCCAATACTCGCCGTTTGCAATTGATGAAAAAAGGAGCTTCCATTTAGGTCATATTTTTTTATGATATTGAAAATATAGTTACCAGCCATCAATCCACCAAAACCCATAAATGCAAATCCTGACCAATCATTCAAGCCAGTAAAAAAGTCATTCAAATTAAAATTAAAAACAACTCCTATTAAAGTCAAAAAACCATAAATCAAAAACAAAATAATAGCAGGACTTATCAAACTTAACATCCAACTAACCAAATATCCAACAATCAAAACCAGTTGATTCCACAACTTCCAAATTCCTTTTCCAGGCACGAGGTAGGAACCTCGATTGCGCATATATTTGATTTGGTCATCGGTAAAAAGTTGGTCGTAGCTTCCTAAATTTTTCAAAGTCGTTTGGATGTAGGAACCACAATATCCACCTCCCGAAACCGTCGATAAATAATCTGCATTTTTTAAAATATCAAACTCATTTAAGGTTTTCAAAAAACCCAAATTTATTGTCGCTGAACGGATTCCTCCGCCTGACAATGCAATTCCAAATCTATTATTATCTAAATTTTCGGCAGCAGCTTCGTTGAATAGTTTGGCTCGGCGTTGCTTGATGGCCTCATCTTCTAAAGGGATGATTTCTTCTGCTTCGAATAGTCGTTTGTCTTTCATTTAGGTGTAGATTTCTCTTGTAATTTTAAAAAAAGTAAAAATATCAAAATAAGTATTACTCAAAAAACAACTTCCCTCTTCAATTCAAAAAATTAGCTCGAAAAACCTCATTATCAATCGCTTTTCCTTCACTTATTTTTTGAAATCGGGAACTTATTTTTTTGAGCTTTCCTAAATAACGGTGACGACGCTACGCGCCTTTTTTTTGGGAGACGGTCAATTTACTCTTGCTACCAACAGTATCGACGCTACGCGTCTTTTACGCTGACTTATCTCTTCCATCTTTACTTAGTACAAAGAAATAGTTTAATTATTTATATCGCCGATTTCGCCTCTGCCAATTCATTTGAATCACCATGCGCCAAAGCATATTCAAACCCTTTTTGGATAGCAAAAGAACCATAGTTTCCTTTTTTATCTAAAGCAATTATGGCTACTTGAAAGTCTTTATGATTGGAGTGTTTTTTGACTAAACGACCGATTGCCAATTCACATGCCTTTTGTGGTGAATGGCCATCCCTCATAAATTCTACTACCAAAAACGAAGTCAACGTTCTCAAAACCGCTTCACCCAAACCAGTCGCAACAGCGCCTCCCACCTCATTATCAACAAACAAACCTGCTCCAATGATGGGGCTATCTCCTACCCTTCCGTGCATTTTAAAAGCCATGCCACTTGTTGTACACGCACCAGAGATATTTCCTTTTTTGTCAATAGCTAATTGACCGATGGTATCGTGATTTTCAGTATTGATGATGGGTTTGTATTCAGAAGTTTTTTTCCATTCGGTCCAATCTTTTTGTGATTTTTTGGTCAACAAATCAACTTTTTCGAATCCTTCTTCCAATGCAAATTGGTGGGCACCTTCTCCAACCAACATGACGTGTGGCGTCTTTTCCATCACTCGTCTTGCTACCGAAATAGGATGTTTGATGTCTTGCAAAAATGAAACAGAACCCGCATTTCCATTCCAATCCATGATGCAAGCATCCAAAGTCACGTAGCCATCTCTATCGGGTTTTCCTCCGATTCCTACATATTGATTTTCGGCATCTGCTTCGGCAATTTTCACGCCTTTTTCAACGGCATCCAATGAATTTCCTCCATTTTTCAAAATACGCATCGCTTCTTTATTGGCGTTTAAACCTGCATACCAAGTTGAGATAACGATGGGAAAATCAATGCTATTTTCAGGAGTTCTGGAAGCGCAACTGATAACATTTAAAAATGGCGCAGCAAATGCTCCTAATACTGCTTTGAACAAAAAATTTCTTCTATTCTTTCTCATTTATTGGATTTGAGGTAAATATAAAAAAGCCCACAGACAACGTCTGTGGGCTTTCGCAATTTTCAATAAAAAACTAAAAAATTCTTAGTTTTTGTTGTGCATATCTACTTGCGGGAATGGAATAGAGATTCCATTTTTATCAAATGCTTTCTTTACATGCTCAAGCATATAGAAATTCGCATTCCAGTAATTCTCTGATTTACAGAATGGACGCGTATTCAAATTCACTGAACTTTCGCCCAAAGAACCTACCACGACACCTGGAGCTGGATCATCCAAGATGTAAGGACATTCTTTAGCAACCTGTAAAATAATTGATTTTGCTTTGTCAATATCGTCATCGTAACCAATTCCGAATTCTAATTCTACACCTGCCGTTCCTTGACCAGAGATGTTAGTAATAACATTACTTGTCACGACACCATTTGGCACGATGATTTTCTTATTGTCTAATGTTCTCAAAACCGTATTGAAAACAGCAACCTCTTCAACGGTACCAGTTTGACCGCCACCAACTTCGACTAAATCACCAACTTTATATGGTTTGAAAATTAATAGCATCACACCACTTGCAAAGTGCCCAAGACTACCCTGTAGTGCCATACCAACCGCAAATGCCATTGCACCAAAAATTGCAATGAAAGAAGCAGTTTCTACTCCAAACATTCCAGCAACACTTAGTAACAACATCAACTTCAAACCAACAGATACTAATGAGGTTAGAAAGGGACGAATCGTATCATCAATTCCATTTTTTTTCATTAGATTACTTACCAAATTTACTACCCATCCGATAATCCAAAATCCGACAATAAGGGTAACGATTGCAAGAAGTAATGTTGGCCCGTATTCCATTACTAAAGCCATTACGTCAATAGAAGAAAAATCCATTTACTTTAAATGTTTTAAATGTTTAAAAAAATATAAGTAGCACAACTAAAATAGACTTTAGTAAAGCTAAAAAAATAACCTTTCGATTTGAAGCTGTTCTTTTTCCATTATACTTCCCCGATTAAAATCGGGACACGCGTTAAAAATCCTCGCCAATGCTAAGGCATTGTCTGCGGTTTTTGCCTCGTCTAATAAAAAAACAACTCACTTCAATTTCGAAACTTTATTATTTCAACTTTACTTATTTTAATGATTTTTTGCCTTGATTTAGCGAAAAATCTGCATTGTCAAAAATGATAATTATTTAAACCGTGCCACTTAAACACGTGCTTTGGACGCAGGTTACATTAAAAAAGTATCACATTTGTTATGCTTTTTTTAACATTTCAATAAAAACTAAATGTTTGTAATTTTTGGCAAACCCAAAATCTATAATTGAAGTTATTTAAAAAACTCATTGATTGGCTACAAGCGGCAAATTTCATCCTGAATTACCTTAAAAATCGTTGTAGATGCTATCGTATCGAATGTGGTTTTCGACTTATTCAGTATAAAATTTTCTCCCTTTCGCAAAATCATGAATTCTTAAAAATTCCATTGCATTTTGTATCCATTTACTTAGTACAGGACAAAACATAGATTTACTAAACTTCCCCTTAAATTAAAGGCCAGATTTTAAAAGGTTGATATCAGAGTTTACATTAAAATCAAGTTTAGTAAACCTCCGATTCTAATTTTGTCCTGTACGTAAGTAACCGTCCAAAATATTAATAAGCAATTCGAGTTTGTTTTGGCGCCACTCTTCCCCGAAG
>CALLVG010000167.1 GCA_938010715.1 uncultured Saprospiraceae bacterium | reverse complement strand
TACCAACGGGATCGGTCGCTACGCGCCTTCTACTTCAGTACTTGTCGACAAGGCTGTCAGACTGTTGTTTAGCAGAATTGATATTCTAAAAATTCCACTTTGTAGTCAAAGCAACCGAGCGCATTTTTGTACGAACGATATCACTACCGAACAATGCTCTATATCCAAGACCATATTGGTAATCAATTCCAATGTCCAATTTCTTCAAAACGATGATTGCGAATCCACCTCGCAAAAATACTCTTTGGTGAATGCCATCTCTAAGGTCATAGCATTCGGATATGTCATCTTGATGAGTTGTGGTAGGTGTTTCTACGTCTCCTCTGACAATAGCGTTGAAGCTGCGATCCATGCCGCTGTTGATTGCTATAGCACATTCACCTCTGGCGTCAACTCGATTCCATAAATATCTTTCACAGATTGTTGAACTGTTTTAGCGTGTTCCCAAACTTCGGCACCAGTCGCACCGCCGTAGTTGACAAGTACGAGTGCTTGTTTGGCGTGGCAACCTGTATTGCCGATACGCTTACCTTTCCATCCCGCCTGGTCGATGAGCCAACCTGCTGGAATTTTATATTGGTCGTTGGGTAATTCGTAGAAAACGAGGTTGGGGAATTTCTTTTGTAATGCTTCGAATTGTACCTTTCCTATTTCTGGATTTTTGAAAAAACTACCTGAGTTGCCCAGTTCTTTTGGGTCGGGTAATTTGGAAGAACGAATTTCAATAACCGCTTTGCTGATATCTTGGATGGTTGGTTTTGTAATTCCTTTTTGAGTTAAAACTTCTTTGATTGCTCCGTAAGAATTTTTGATTTTATGATTGCGATTAGTGAGTTTGAAAAAGACTTTAGAAATAAAAAATTGTCCTTTCAATTGTTTTTTGAAAACGCTATCACGGTAACCAAATTTGCAATCCTTTTTATGAAAGGTGTTCTTTCTACCTGTTTCAAAACGAAGGGCTTCGAGTTTTACAAAAACGTCTTTTAGTTCAACTCCATACGCACCAATATTCTGAATCGGAGAGGCACCAACTGTTCCTGGAATTAAGGAAAGATTTTCTATTCCACCCAAATTTTGCGAAAGCGACCATAAAACGAACTCGTGCCAGTTCTCGCCACCGCCGACCGCTACGATTGCATGATTGGCTGTTTTTTCAATAATTTCAATTCCTTTAAAATCATTTTTTAAAACTAACCCTTTCCAGTTTTTGGTGAGGAGCATATTGCTGCCGCCACCTAAAATTAGGATGGGTTGAATGGCGGTCTTAATTATTTGACGAAAGTCGGAAGGCGTTTTTATAGAAGCAAAGTGCGATGCTTTTACATCGAGGCCGAAAGTGTTGTAGGGGAGAAGGGAGACGTTTTTTTTAATCATTCTGATTGTAAAGAATCTTCAAAATCATTTTGGTGATTGATTTGTAGAGGGGATTCATGAGTCCCCTCTACAAATCAATCGCACGTGTATCATCAAAAATCCTACGGCTTTTTACTATCCTCTTGCCATTTGAAGAGGTTTTCGCAACTGCCGTATTGCGTATCAATATTGACAAAAGTAGAATAGACTTTTGCTGCGATCCAATCATCAACAAATTTACTCTTCTTAGCTTCTATGGCTGCTTTTTGTATTTTGGAGTAATCTTGCTCCAGGTTGGCTTGATGCGGTGCAGTACGTGCTTGAAGGTTGATAATTCTGAATGCTTTTTCCTTCGTAGGTAAACTATATTTTACGGGCTCAGAGAAACCACCTGTATCCATGGTGTCGATGACGAAAAAGATATCTGAATCTAAATCTCCAATTTCAAAAAAGGTATTACCAGTGCGTGGGTTGACCATTCGACCATCATTGTTATAACTCTGTTGGTCTTTATTTCCGTATTTTTTTACTGCTTTTGAAAAAGTGATAGAGTCATTTAAAATCAACATGCGAACCGAATCTAAAAGTCTTTCGCTTTTATCCAAATCAGCTTCTGTGATAGATGGCTTGACTAAGATATGGCGAGTGTGTATTGAATTACCGCGACGTTCCAAAAGTTCAATCAAGTGAAAACCAAACTGTGATTCGACGATGTCTGAAAGTTCTCCTGGTTCCAGATTGTAAGCAGCTGCTTCAAAAGCAGGAACAAATTGACCACGGCGAGTCCAACCCAAGTCTCCACCTCCACGAGCAGAGCCGAAATCTTCTGAATATTTTCCAGCCAATTCTGCGAAATCAGCTCCCTCTTCGATGATACTTTTCCTAAAGCTTTCGAGTTTTTGTCGGGCTTTGTTTTTTTCTACGTCATTGGTTTGTGGGACGATAACCAATTCTCCAATTTCTACCTCAGAGTTGAAGAAAGGTAAACTATCTACAGGGATTTGAGCAAAAAACGCTTTTACATCAGCAGGCGTAACGGTTACATCTGCCATGATTTGGCCACGCATTCTTTCAGAAAGAATTTGGTTTTTCAAGTCTTGCCTAAAGGTTGCTTTTACTTCTGTTACCGTTTGACCATAGTAATCTTCAAATTGTTGAATGTCATTTCCCATAAGGGTCAAAATACGGTCAATACGAGCGCTAAGTTGTGCCTCCACTTCATCATCTGAAACTTCAATACTATCAAGTTTTGCTTGATTGACGAGTAATTTTTGAACCAAAATTTGATCCAGTACAAAACACTTTGCATTGTCAGGCAAAACACCTTGTTGTGACCTTAGCATGGCGTGTTGTTCTTCTACTTCAGTCATCAAGACCAATTCGCCACCTACTTGAGCGACTACTTTGTCAATGACCTGTCGCTGTGCAAAAGACCACGATGCAGACAACACTAATACTAAGACTAAGAAATTTTTCATTTATAAAATTTTATATTATTCCGCCGCGTTTCGCGCGCGTACATTTCTGCTTTTTTATCTTCTAAGAATTTTTGTTTTCGCTGGTGCAAAATCACTCTTTTGATTTCATTTGCTAAATATTCTAATGGCGGGGTTGCGTCTTTTTTTAAAATTTGAATCAAATGGAAAAAGTAAGTTGACCCTTCTTTGGACTGAATAAAAGATTTTTTCGTTTGAATATTTGAAGCAGTTATAAATCCTGCTGGAATTTCTTCTATCAAAGCACTGGCCTCGTACCAAGTACTTTCATCTAACTTAGATAAAGTGCCATGTTTATTGGCAAATCGTTGTATGTCCTGTAGATTCTCTTGATTTGGAAGTTTGTTCCACCAAGTTCTTGCTTTGTTTAAATCGGGTATATCGCTTGGCGTTTTCAGTAAATAACAACGAACAATTGGCTCATCCAAAATAAATTGAGTTTTATGGCTTTCGTAAAATTGCTCCAAATCATTTTGAGTCACCACAGAGTCGAGCAATTGCTCTATCAAGATGCTTTCGTAATTGTTCTTCAATAAAGAGGCGCGATAATCTTCTACCAATCGATCAATATTTAGATCTTCTGGAACGTTTCTTTCTGCTTCATTGAGCATAACTGCTTCCTTTGCCCATCTTTCTACTAGTGCATTGATGATGAGGGAACTGTCTTCGCTCGTTGCATTGTATGGAATCATGCCTTCCAGAGCAGAAATCCGCAACTCTTTGTCACCGACCTTTGCCAGCAATTTACTGTTGTCTATACTTTGTTTTGATTGATTGTTACATCCAATCAATAAGAGCAGAAGTAAAATTCCCCAATTTGTTAATTTTATTCTATTCAATGATGTTGCTTTCTCTGTAAATCTCTTAATAAACATGAGTCATCCCGAATTTTAGATACAAAGGGGCGTTAGCCCTGAAACTGTTTGTAGAAATATGATTAAACCAATAATTTTAAGTCCCGCCGCGGCGGGGCGTCACCGTTTGTTGAATTTTAACGGTGACGGAGCTGCGCTCCTTAATTGGGTGTTTTTTTAGCGTTTTTCTACAAACCGAGCCGCCACTACGTGGCTTTTAACCAAAAATTCGGGACTTGTCTGTCGTGGCTGATGATTCATCTTCTGCTTCAAGGGGTTTCCTTAGATTACTTTATCAAATTATTTAACGCTGTTTGGTTGATGACTATCGGAAATTTTCCTTTCAAATCTTCAATCCATTTTTTCTCTAATTCATCTTGGTAATCTGCTACCACGTAGCCGCGTGCTTCATTTAAGGTCTTATCACCTGCTGGTAAAATTTCTTCTACTTTCATGAAGTTGATTGACTTGTTGCGCTTGTTCTCTTCATTAGCAGAAAGTGTACCTGGTGTCCAAGTCAATTTATCCAAAACTTCATTGCGACCTTTTTCGAAAGTACGATCAATTGCTGTCAGGATTTGATTGTTGGCAGAAGTGAACTTAGCTAAAACTTGTTCTTTTTTATTGTTTTTAGCGAAAGCTCTTATGGCATCTACTTGGCTTTTACCTGCTTCTTTTACAGAGTAAAGTGTAACTACGGCGCGTTTTTCCCACTTATATTTTCCATCCACTGTTTTGAAAAATTCGGCTAAGCCAACAGAGTCTTGAGATGCTTTGTCCCAAACTTCCATTTTAGTTGCTTCAAAAAGTAGAATTCCTTCTTCGTATTCGCGCATCAGCGCTTTGAAATCAGGGTACTTTGATTCTAATTGTTTCTCCTCGTAACCCATACATTCTTTGTTGACAAAATCACTATAAAGTTGTCTTGCGACCGCTTCGTTCCCTTTGTCGGCAGATTGAATTCTTAAACGAGAAGATTCACTCAAAAAAGTTTCAAACTCTGCAATTGTTGCTTTGTCTGAACCAATTGTGAAAAGGGTTTCAGCAGATTTGTAGCCCGTTGGCTTCCATTTGAAAGTTAAAAAGTTTGAATCTAATTTTGTGATATACTCCGTCAGCATTTTAGGATTTGAACGGAAGTTGTTTTCGTTTTTTATGCGGGTAATCATTGATCGCTGCGAAAGCGTAAATCTTGGGTCGTTCTTGATTTTATTTTGCAAACCCGCTTTTACGATTTTCAAAGGTTGAATTCCTTCCTTCTCGATTCTTTTGATAATGTGCCAGCCAATCGCAGATTTCACTGGTTTAGAAAAGTCGCCATCATTTTGCAAACTAAAAGCTGCTTCTTCAAAGTCTGCTTCATATTGATTGATTCCAAAGTGACCGATATAACCTCCTTTAGAAGCTGATTGCGCATCTTCAGAATTTGCTTTTGCGATGTCTTCAAAAGTGTTTCCACTTTTCAAATTCAAATAAAGTTTATCAATTTTTGCTTTTGCTTTGGTGTCGTCTTCGTCTTTTTGTGTTCTTACCAAAATATGGGCGATTTCCATTTTACCACGAGCAGGTCTGCGACCATTTACTTTTACTAAATGGTAGCCTGCATTGGTTTTCAATACTTCAGAAATTTGACCTACTTTCAAGTTGTAAGCTGCATTTTCTAAAGCATAAAATCCTTTTGGGAACATTGCTGTCACGTAACCGATGCGGCCTTTGTTTTTATCTTTTGATTTGTCATCTGAGTATTTCATTGCCACGTCCGACCAATTTCCTTTCTTCATCAACTTTTGACGTGCCTCATTGATTTTGGTAAGTGCCACGGCAGTATCTGCCCCAACAGGCACAGATACCATGATGTGACTGATATCAACATCTTGTTTGGTACGTTCGTAAAGTTCGTTCACCAATTTGTTGGTCACTTCTTTATCAATCAAATAAGAATCGGCCAATTGTCTGCGATAACCTGCCAACTCAGAAATAAGACTTGGGATGGTGTCTAATTGCATTTCGCGAGCACGAGCAACTTTCAACTTGAATTTTTTGTATAAATCTAAATACTCATCGACAGATGCTTTAGAAAAGTCTGCTTTATCTGCATTTGTTTTAGTATAGATATACTTGAATTCAGATACATTGACGGGTGTTCCATCTACGGTGAAAAGTACCGGGTCGTTTCCACTCGTGCTTGTTGTGGTAGTTGTAACTGTAGAAGGTGTTTTGCATCCGATGACAAATATCATCAGGACAAATAACACACGGTTAATAGATGTCATGAATTTTATAGTTTTTATTTTTTTAAAAAACGGCTCAACTCTTCTTGCGGGATAAACGAGATACAAGCGTATAAAAGTACTCTTGAGTTTTGAGCGCCACAAAATTAGAAATTTATATAGAAGGGAAGGAATTAAAACCCATGTGAAAATCAGTCATTTAGGTAACGAAATGGGCTTTAAGCTGATTTTCTTGCTAAAAGGTACGTCCTTTTGTAAATCAGATAAAAAAACAGGGCTTATGATTCCTAAATCATAAGCCCTGTTTGAGAGAAATATAGTTGCTTTAACGTTTCAAAATATTGAATTTTCGAGCATTCGAAGCATCAAAACGTATCATAATGTCAGCTGCTTTTTTCTTTTGTTCTTGCGTGCCTTGCATGAAAATGCTAATCACTTCTGTCGATTTTGAAACAGCAAACATTTGAATAATCATCGAATTTGGATAGTTACGGTCAACGGTTGCGATTTTTTCCATTGAATCCATTATGAAAACACGTGCAACATCTGGCTCTTTGCCCATCTGATCAAGACCCAATCTATGGTAATCATATAATGCTTGGCGCATTGGTTGGATTCTTGGCGTCAATAGATTTTCAATCATCCAATATCTATTACGTGGATTATCAACCGAGCGCCATCCTCTTACAGATGAAGCGACAGATTGTGGCACTAAGTTTACGATTTCTTGTGCTAATTGAAAATGTTTGTCACCTCCCAAAGCAGAAAAGGTATCTGCATCCAATCCTAAAATGACGTAAGCATAAAATGCCAACATCGAAGTCAGGTTGTCATTGAAACTATTGGAAGTATATTGAACAGGTTGAAATTGTTCGTAAGTGAAGTTGAAATCTTTATCAACGTGGTTGAGAATTACGGCTTCGTAATCACTGCCAAAAACTGGTCGAGTTGCCTGAATCGTCATTTCACCACGAAAATCACGAACGGTTTTCTCTTCTGAAATTGTGATATTGATGTTCACGTTGATGCGCTCCTCTGCTTCGTACACATCTTCTGTCCATTTCATATTGGCGTAAAACTCACTGATGGCTGTTTCCAAATTCGTAAACAAAGCAGGGTCAGCCGTTTGTAGTTTTGGTGTATTGACTGTGACGTTTACATTCAGTTCTTGAGCGACCAAATTACCAATCGCAAAAATCGAAAGGAGGGTAAAAAATAATCGTTTCATATTTTATAAAAATTCTTCTTTAGTATTTTCTTAAACAACTTCCATTTTAGGAACGGAGCTTTCAATTAAAAATTGAGTTATAAACAAAAAAAAACTTCCGTCATAGTCAAATAACGGAAGTTTTTTTGTTTGTATGCGAAATGAGAGGATTAATTCGCCAAATCAGATAAAAATTTGATTCTGACTAAGGCAATTTCTTCTCTGGTGTAATCATCTTCTTTCAAATCCATGAATGCAGATTCTATATCGTCTGACTCTGCTTCCATGAAATATTCGTGGATTTCGTCGTAAGCATATTCGTCGAGGTAGTCCTCCAAAAAGTAATCAATATTGACTTTAGTACCTGAGGTAACGATGGCATCCAATTCGTTCATGATGTCTTCCATCGACATACCATTCTGTTCAGCGATTTCATCCAATTGCATCTTTTTGTCGATGCCTTTGATGATTTCGACTTTCATTTTGGATTTATTTGCCACCTGTTTTACAACAAAATCAGTTGGTCTTTCGATGTCATGGTTTTCGCAGTATTCTTTTATCAAAAAGATAAATGGCTTGCCATATTTTTTTGCCTTTCCAGTACTTACGCCACTAATGTTCCCCATCTCTTCGATAGTGATAGGGTATTGCGTAGCCATGTCTTCCAAAGAAGGATCTTGAAAAATCACGAATGGAGGAACTCCTTTACGTTTTGCCTCATTCCTTCTCAAGTCCTTTAGCATTTTGAGTATGACTTGGTCCAAAACAGCAGCTCTGCCTGAAGGTGCAGGTTCAGAGTCCATTTTATCATAATTATGATTGATAGGAATCTCAAATTTTGTAGGATTTTTGGCGAAAGCCAGTCCTTTTTCGGTCAGTTTTAAAACGCCATAGGTCTCAATATCTTTTCTCAATAATTTGTGCAAAGTGGCTTGTCTAAAAACTGAACTCCAAAAAGTCTCATCTTTATCTTTTCCAATGCCAAACAATTCACGCTTGTTGAAACGGAAATCTTTCATCGATTTTGTTTCTTTCCCCATCACAAATTCTATCAAAGTCTTAATTCCGTAGTTTTCTTCTAGTGATTGAACGGCTTGAATGGCGTGTGACATTTCAGACTGTACATCAACTCTTTCCTTGGGTGTTTTACAGTTGTCGCACATTTTGCTACAACCGTTTTCTTTATTTTCAACCACGAAATCTTCTCCAAAATAGGAAAGCAAAAATTGACGACGGCAAGAAGTTGTTTCGGCGTAAGCTTCTACTTCTTGCATGAGCAAAGAACCCATTTCTCGTTCGGCGACTGGTTTGTCTCTCAAGAACTTTTCTAAGCGTAAAATATCTTTGTAAGAATAGAAAGCGACACATCTTCCTTCCAATCCATCTCGACCGGCACGACCAGTTTCTTGGTAGTAATTTTCGATACTTTTTGGAATGTCGTAGTGGATAACAAAACGTACATCTGGTTTATCGATTCCCATTCCGAAAGCAATCGTTGCACAGATCACATCAATGTCTTCCATTAGGAATCCATCTTGAGTTTTACTACGAACTTTTGCTTCCAGACCAGCGTGATAAGGCGCAGCTCTAATGCCATTTACGGTTAGCACTTTTGCAATCTCTTCTGTAGATTTTCTGGATTGTACATAAACGATACCTGATTGCCCAGGAATCGATTTTACGATCTGAACTATCTGTTTGAAAGTCGTTTCTTTTTTTCCTTTTGGTCTTACTTCATAAAAAAGGTTGTCTCTATTAAAGGAAGAGATAAAGACGTTATCTTCGCTCATGCCCAAGTTCTTGACGATGTCGGTCTGTACTTTTGGCGTTGCTGTTGCGGTAAGGGCAACAATCGGGATGTCTGGATTAATTGCATCGATCATTACTTTGATACGACGATATTCAGGTCGGAAATCATGACCCCATTCAGAAATACAATGCGCTTCATCAACTGCGACAAAAGAAACATTGGCATTTTTGAAAAACTCAATATTCTCTTCTTTGGTTAGCGTTTCTGGAGCGACGTAAAGCAACTTTGTTTTACCGTCCATCAAGTCTTGCTTCACCACTTTCATTTGTGTTCTGGAAAGTGAAGAATTTAAGAAATGTGCGACCTCATCGCTTTGACTATAGCCTCGAATGGCATCTACCTGATTTTTCATTAAGGCAATCAATGGAGAAATGACGAGCGCCACAC
>CALLVG010000166.1 GCA_938010715.1 uncultured Saprospiraceae bacterium | reverse complement strand
TGAATCAATTTGCTCTTCTATCGTTAATCCTGGATCTGCTACTCGATAATATGATTGTCCAAAATTGACAATACTAAAAATCATATTAAAATCAACAAATAACTTCTTATCTGAAAAGAACTGGAAACGTGGAATAAACTGCACATCAGTTCCACCAATTGTTGTGTAAATTGGTGGGCTTTGAGAAGTTTTTGGTTTGATTTGAGCAGTAGAAATATAGGGTTGAATTCCAAAACCAAGTATCGGGCGAATCAATGTGCTTTTAGGAAACAAGTCTATTCCTGCCTCTGTTCGAAAGGCAAAATCAAAAGTCGTTTTTCGCTCTCCTGCGATGATTTCTAAAATATCTTGACCAACAAACTCTATCGTTACGATATCGTCTTTTATACCAAAAAGCAATCTTGACACTTCTGCCTCTACATAATATTTTCCTTTTAAAAAAGAGATAGCTGGGGAGAAATTACCGATGGTCAAATTGGATTCCGTTGTTGTTTTTATTTGAAAAATATCCGAAAAATCTTGAACAGCTACTTGACTATTATAAGAAGCATTGAAGTATGTTTTTAAATACCTTTTTACATTGCTTTTTTGAGCAGAGACAGTTGAGCAAGAAAGGCAGAAGCAAATTAGAAGAAGTCCGTTTTTCATAAAGAGATAATTTGTTTTCGTTCTCAAAACACCAATAGGGGTTACAAATTTTTGAAGTTCCTTTTTTAACAAAAAAGCTACTCTATTACTTTTTCAAACAATTCAGGTGTATCAAAATAATCAGTCGGATTTGATTCTATCTCCTCACTCCAAAATACCAGAAGTTATCCACAATCAAATACTTTAACAGCGATAGACTTGCGAATATGAGAGCATAAGATGTACTTTTGAAACAAAATGTTTTTAATAGAAATTTATGTTTGAAAACAAAGCCATTTTACATGTTGATTTGGATGCGTTTTTTGCTTCGGTAGAAGTGTTGCGCGATAGTCGATTGAGAGGAAAACCGCTCATTATCGGCGGAACGAAAGGACGCGGCGTAGTAGCATCTTGTAGTTACGAAGCACGTCACTTTGGCGTCCGTTCTGCGATGCCGATGAAAATGGCTTTGAATCTCTGCCCTGATGCTATCGTGGTGCGCGGAGACATGGAAGAATATTCCAAACAATCCAAAATCATCAAAGAAATTATTGCAAGTGAAGCACCGCTTTTTGAGCAAGCCTCTATTGATGAATTCAATCTCGACCTTACGGGAATGGACAAATATTTTGGCTGTTGGAAATGGTCTCAAGAGATGCGACAAAGGCTCATCAAAGAAAGTGGTTTGCCAATGTCAATGGGACTTTCGATCAATAAATTGGTTTCAAAAATAGGCGCGAGTTTCGCTAAGCCAAATGGCAAATACAAAGTGGACGATGGGACAGAAAAAGCATTTTTGGCTCCCATGCCTGTCGGCAAAATCCCAGGAATCGGCAAGCAAACCGATCGTAAACTCCGACTCATGGGCGTTCGAAAAGTAAAGACACTTTCTGAAATTCCAGTGAAATTACTTCAACGAGAATTTGGTGCAAAACCAGGCATCTCACTGCATCGCAAATCGCATGGTATCGACAATAGCCCTGTGGTTCCTTTTCATCATCAAAAGTCGATGTCGAAAGAGCGAACTTTTCAAATGGACACGATTGATGTACAAAATCTCAAAGATCGGTTGACTAAAATGGTGACGCAATTGGCTTTTGAGCTTCGCAAAAAAAATAAACTGACCAGTACGATTGCAGTAAAATTACGCTACACCGATTTTGATACGCATACCCAACAACGTCGAATACCTTTCACTTCCAATGATCGAGAATTGATTCGTCACTCACATGAGTTATTTGATAAACTTTTTCAACGTAGAATCATGGTGCGCCTCCTCGGTGTCACTTTTAGCAATATGGTCAACGGCAATTATCAAATCGATCTTTTCAACGATACAGAAGAAGAAATCAATTTGCTCAATGCGATGGATAAAATTCGGAAGCGATTTGGTTCGGGAGCAATAACAAGGGCGTCGGGGATATAAATTAGTGATGGTTAAAAAATAACTTGTCAACTTCAAAAAAACTACTGATTAAAGACCTCCTGCTACAAGCGACAAGTTCACATTAAAATCTAAGCGTTTTCAGAATCATCCTTTTTAATAAAAACATCTTGTTCACCTTCAGCGATAGTTTGACTATTTCCCTCAGAATGCTTCCGATGCAACTTCACCATTTCAAAACTTAAATAAATAGAAAATCCTAAAACCAGCAATGCTGCTCCCATCAAATTTTCATGGATTTTTTGAATGATAAAAAAGTCATATAAACCATGCAAACCAATAGCAATCACTGATCCGCGAAAAATGTAGCTCCACTTTTTTTCTTTATTAAATTTCGCCATTCCGAAATAATAACCCGTAATCACTCCAAAAACAGCATGCGTCGGAACGGCGGTAAAAGCTCGAACTAAAACTGTATCCCAGCCTTTATCAACATAAAAAATATTTTCAACTGCAGCAAAACCCATTGCCACCATGACTCCGTAGATGATTCCATCCATTCGTTCATTGAAAAATGATTGTTGATAAGGATAAAGGTAAACCCCAAGACTTTTAACAAATTCTTCACTTGCAGCGACGACCAAAAAGGCAATTACAACCGTCTTCCAAGTGTTTACATCTTGTTCGAGCGAAGTAGTCGAGACCCAAGATTGCCAAAAAAGTATGGGAACTGTACAAATCCCTCCAATCAAAAATGTAATGACCAAAGGCCAGATGGGTTCCTTTTCAAATTTATCTAATCTGAAAACGAACCAGCAAATAATGGCTACTGGAAGTACAGCAAAAAAGTATAAAAACAGGTCATTCATTCTTGCAAAGTTAAAAAATCCCATTGCTACTAAAATAGCCCCTCAATCTTAGAAGCTCTTTGATTTTATATTTTAGAAACGCTCAAAAAATAAGTTCCCGATTTCAAAAAATTAGTGAAGGAAAAGTGATTGATAATGAGGTTTTTCGAGCTAATTTTTTGAATTGAAGAGGGAAGTTATTTTTTGAGTAATACTTAAAAGCTTCTTAGGCAAGCAATTTGAACACTATTAAGCAATTATCTGCTTACTTTAGAGCATTAAAATGATCAAAAGATTTTCTACATATCTTCTCACCATGCTGTTTTGCATTTTGGCGTTCGCTAAAGTGGAAGCACAAAATTGGGTGATGGAAGGCAAAGCCGTCGCGGCACTCGGTAATTTGGGGCTTTATAAGGATAGTACTTTCAGCAGCAATACGGTTTCATTTCATAAGGAAGGAGCATTATTCAAACTTTTGGGAGAAACCAAAAAGCTACACGAAGATGATTCGCAAAAGCAATTGTACAAGTGGTATAAAGTGGAATCACTCGATGGGAAAACCGGATGGTTATTTGGCGATATGGTTGTGGTAATGTTGCCCGATGATAAAGTATCTGATGCAGTTGAAAGCTTTAATAAAAAGAAATTTGACTTTAAGGGTAACTTCGGAGAGTCGGCAATTTGGGTAGGAGCAGTAACAGGAAGAGATATTGTTTCTCTCAATGGAGAAAGCCCCGTTTATCGAGAAGAGTTTTTGATGATAACCAACGAGTCAGGTCAAAGCAAAGCAATTGTCCTAAATAGCAATAACCTCTTTGGTTCGACCCACCTTCGAAAAATGGAAATCGAAGATGTAACAGGCGATGATATTCCAGAAATTCTCTTGCAAAGAATCAGCTATTCCAAAAAGGATTACTACAGCAATCTCAATGCAGAGATTCATGCTTTTGATAAAACGAACCTCGTGAAAATTTTTGAAGAAGCAATGAATCTATCAAGCCAAGGTTCTGATTCTCCTTTGAAATATAAATACCTCGACGCCAAACCAGGCAAAATTCGATTTGAATACATGATGCCCGTTGATTGTAATGGCGGTACTAAATGTTTAAAACACTTCACCGATACTTACTTCTGGAATCCAGATAAGTTTATGTTTGAAGCGCTCCGAGCACCTTATCGGACACCCGTAAAAGCAGTCGCCAAAAACAAAGATATCGCCTTGCTCAGAAAGCCTGGCGACGACAACAGTTTTGTAACTTATCTCGATCGAGACAACATGTTGCGCGTCCTCAGAGAGGAGACAAAAACAATCATGGTAGATGGTAAGGCAAAGCAGCAAATTTGGTTTTATGTCAAAGGAGCAGTTGGTAAATCAGGCTACGTTTCTGCCAAAGAAATTGAATTTATAAATATCAGCCACGCTGCTTTACTCAATAGTTATTATCACTCTCCAACCTCTGTTATCGACGAACGAAAGTTTATAAAAGTCGAGACTTCTGACGGTTTCTCCAACCGTTAAGAAATTCCCTACCTTTGCGCCCGTTTTATAAGTAAATATTAAAGAGGAATGGGCAATCTTTTAGAAGAAATAAAAAAAAGAAGAACGTTTGGAATTGTATCTCACCCAGATGCAGGTAAGACTACATTGACGGAGAAATTACTCCTTTTTGGTGGAGCGATTCAGGTAGCAGGGGCAGTGAAGTCCAATAAAATCAAAAAGACAACAGTTTCGGATTTTATGGAAATTGAGAAGCAAAGGGGTATCTCCGTTGCCACTTCCGTAATGGCTTTCAATTATAAAGATGTCAAAGTGAATATTCTCGATACGCCTGGTCACAAAGATTTCGCGGAGGATACATTTAGAACATTGACCGCAGTGGATTCAGTAATTGTGGTGATCGACGTAGCAAAAGGAGTTGAGGAACAAACCGAAAAATTGGTCAAAGTTTGCCGAATGCGTGATACGCCTATCATCGTTTTTATCAATAAACTTGACCGTGAAGGAAAGGATGGTTTTGACCTTTTGGATGAAATAGAAGAGAAATTAGGATTGAAAGTTTTGCCAATGAGTTGGCCAGTTGGAATGGGTCAACGTTTCAAAGGTGTTTATAATATTTTTGAAAAAGAGCTGAACTTGTTCATGCCGCACAGCAAGCAAGACATTCCAGAAGAAGTGATTGCGATTACTGATTTGTCTGACAAAATATTGGATGAGCAGGTTGGCGAAGAATTAGCAAACGAACTCAGAGAAGAGGCTGAAATTTTAGATGAAGTTTATCCAAAATTTTCAAAAGAAGCTTATCGGAAAGGAGAGATTTCGCCCGTATTTTTTGGTAGTGCTATCAATAATTTTGGCGTAAAAGAATTACTCGAATGTTTTATTGATATCGCACCAGATCCACTACCACGTCAAACTGAAGAGCGAATGGTAGAGCCTACCGAACCTAAATTTACAGGTTTTGTTTTTAAAATACATGCGAATATTGACCCGCGTCACCGTGACCGTATTGCTTTTATGAGAATCTGTTCGGGAACGTTTAAAAGAAATACAAATTACCTCCACGTGCGGCAGGACAAGAAGATGAAGTTTTCGAATCCAACTTCTTTTATGGCTTCCAAAAAAGAAATCGTGGACGAAGCATACCCTGGCGATGTGGTCGGTCTTTATGATAGTGGAAATTTCAAAATTGGTGATTCGCTGACAGAAGGAGAAAAATTACATTTCAAAGGTTTACCAAGTTTTTCACCAGAGATTTTCCGTTTTGTGGATAACAAAGACCCGATGAAATACAAACAATTCCAGAAAGGAATTAATCAGTTGATGGATGAGGGAGTCGCGCAGTTATTTATTCGCGAAATGGATGGTCGTAGAATTATCGGCGTAGTAGGCGCACTTCAGTTTGAGGTAATCCAATATCGAATGGAAAAAGAGTACACTGCCCGTGTTGCTTACGAACAAACTAATTTTAGGAAGGCGTGTTGGGTAACTTGTGACGACCCTGTCGAACTCAAAACTTTCAAACAAAGAAGAAGTCGAGATTTGGCGAAAGATAAAGATGGTAACTTGTGTTTTATGGCCGAGTCAGATTGGATGTTGAGAATGGCGCAAGAGAATCATCCTGAAGTGAAGTTCCATTTTACTTCTGAGTTTGGGTAGGAAACCCGAGCGACAAAAAAATGAACGCAAAGACGCGGAGACGCAAAGGAGCGATTTGGAGCGAATTCGTGGCACGACTCAAAGTCGTCCCACGAATGGAGGTCAAAAGCATGGCACAAATAATTTGTTTACAAGTAACAACACCCTAAGACAACTCGTCTGAAAAACGTATTAAAATCTATACAATGAAAAAGCTAATCACCTTTCTTTTCTTTGGATTCTTTTTATCAATTGCAGCAATTGCTCAAGATGATGAGGCACCAACTTCTGCATGGCAAACTTTAGGAAAAGTAACTTTCAAAAAGCAATACGACGATTTGTTGGGTTTTAAAATTGACATCCCAGTCTTTAGCGAAACGGTGAGAGCGATTGATGGAACAGAAATCACATTACGTGGATACATCGTTCCGACCCAAGGTTATAAAAGCCATAATGAATTTGTTTTCTCCGCATTTCCATACAATATGTGTTTCTTCTGTGGAGGTGCCGGCCCCGAAACCGTCATCGAAGTTGAAACCGTTGAGCCTATCGAATATACTGCTGACCCAATTACGATTCGTGGAAAAGTCGCACTCAACGATGAAGATCCTAATCGATTAATGTATGCTTTGTCGGGAGCGGTTTTGGTGGAGGAGTAGCCGTAATCGCCGCAAGTAAAAACAAACGCTACCTGCATACCAAAAACAACAGCAATGTATTTTATTAAGTAAAGTTGAAATAATAAAGTTTCGAAATTGAAGTGAGTTGTTTTTTCATTGGACGAGGCAAAAACCGCAGACAATGCCTTAGCATTGGCGAGGATTTTTAACGCGTGTCCCGATTTTAATCGGGGAAGTATAATGGAAAAAGAACAGCTTCAAATCGAAAGGTTGTTTTTTTAGCTTTACTTAACTTGAAAATATGATTAATTAGTTGTCTCCTCCGCCTATTCTGTAT
>CALLVG010000165.1 GCA_938010715.1 uncultured Saprospiraceae bacterium | reverse complement strand
TATCTAATTTATCTGCAACCTTTGCAGACCTTATTTGTCTATAAGAAAAATAAATTTAGACAAAACGAACCTACCACCTTTTTTATCTTTCTTTCATCCGAATTTTCTATCAGTTAATCGAATATAAGTCAATAGAAGTGTAAACTGTATTACCTTGCTAATACACTAATTAAACCTTATTAAAATGAAAAACTTAGTACTGACCTTATTACTTATTATTGGCAATCAATTTTTGTTTGCAAGCGAGAGCCGTCCGATGCCTTTATTCGATTTTTTGAAGCAAGACCAACCGCTTGAAGTCGTTTTAAAAACGGATCTATCAACCATGATAGATAGCAAAATGACGAACCATGATTACCAAACTGGCATTTTTACTTTCAAAGGAAAGGATGGTAAGAAAAATGAAATCCCAGTTAAAGTAAAAGTACGTGGGAAATTCAGATTGAAAACCTGTGATTTTCCACCGATGAAATTGAAATTCAAAAAAGCAGAATTGGCTTTGATGGGATTGGATACTTTTAATAAATTCAAATTGGTTACACATTGCCTTGATAGCGAAATAGCAACTGCAACTTATTTGAAGAAAGAATATTTGGCTTATCAAATGATGAATCACTTGGTCGAGCATAGCTTCAGAACTCAACTTTTGAGCATACGATATGTGGATAGCAAAGGCGAAATGGCTCCTATTGAAACGACCGCATTCATTATAGAAGAAGACGAACAAGTAGCCACCAGGATGGGCGGAGAAATCGTAAAATCATTTAACACCAATCCTGATAAGGTTGATAAAGTTCAATTGGCAAAAATTGCACTTTTCAATTATATGATTGGGAATTCGGACTGGAGCCTTAAAAGGAGCAAAAATTTGAAATTTGTACAAATGCCTAATGGCAAATTATGCCCAATTGCTTATGATTTTGATTTCGCTGGATTGGTTACGCCTCCTTACATCAAATACGGAGAACGAATTATGAAAGATATTCACCTTTCTGATGATGAATTAAAATCTGTAAAAGAAGATTTCCTTTCTAAAAAAGATGTTTTACTTCAAATTATCAAAACGTTCAAATATTCTACTTCTTCAGAAAAGAGAGCAATGCGAAAGTATATTGAAGCTTCTTTTGAAAAACTGAAATCTGTAGAGGCCATTTTCAAAGAGCAGTCTGCTGTTTTGATGAAGTAGTCCACAAACGAATTACGAATCTCGTTACTTGAGATTCGTAATTCGTTTATCTCCTCACATCGATTCATTTATCTTCTCCTTCTTTCGCTTCAGGTAAGTTTTTTCTGCCTCATTTTTCACCAACTTCAAGGCTTCATCCAAACTGTTTATAGCTTTCGATTTTTCATTTTTTAGGATATGATATTCTGCGATTGTGCCATAATATAGATAAGCACGCTGCTCCAAATCCTTCGGATGAAAAGTCATTAATATTTCAAATGCTTCACTCAGTTTCCCAAGTTGCATTTTTACGAATGCGATATTCAGCAGATTGAAAACCGTCGGTTGCAATTCATGAAGTTGATGGTAATAATTATGAATTTGATTCCAATCCGTCTCTTCGAAAGTTTTAGCCTTTAGATGCTCGGCTGCTATTGCCGCTTCGAAATGATAAGTGGAATATTTGCCCTTTTCTACCGCCTTATTCATGGCTTCATTTCCCAAAATCACCAACGGTCCAAACCACTTACTTCTATCCTGATTTTTCAGATCAATGATTTCATTATCGGCACTGATTTTTCCTTCCAACCGAGCCGAATGGAAACACATGAGACCAAAGAGGGCATGTGCTTCTGATGTTTTTGTAAAAGGATTTTTTAATAACATTTGACAAAATCGCATCGCTTCTCCACAGAGCTCTTTTCTTACCAAAATCTCCTTTTTACCCGAATGAAATCCTTCATTGAAAATTAGATATAATACTTCCAATACTCGATTGAGTCTTGGCGGCAAATCTGTTCCTTGGGGAATTTTAAATTCTAAATCCAATGCTGCAATAGATTTTCGTGCTCTAACCAATCGCTTCTTAACCGTTTCTTCTTTTAATAATAAAGCGGAAGCAATTTCTTTCGAACTAAAACCAGAAATTGTTTTCAAAGCAAAAGCAATTTGGTCTCGCGGATTGAGAGAAGGATGGCAGGCCATAAAAATCATACGCAATTGAGCGTCTTCGATTTCACTTTCTAAAAACACCTCTCCCAAGGCAATCGCAGAAGTTCCTGAGTCCATTTTTAGAACTCTTTTCTCATCAGCAGTTAATTTCCTAAAAAGGTCAATTGCTCGATTTTTAGCAGCCGTCATCAGCCAACCTTCCGGGTTTTCGGGAATTCCTTCACGCCAAGCCACCATCGCTTTCATGAAGGTGTCCTGCACTGCGTCCTCAATCGTTTCAAGATTCGAAGGACCGAAGATACGCGTCAGAGCAGCCACCATTTTTCCGTATTGATGGCGGAAGAGGTGTTCTACTAAAGGTGGTTTTGTTTCACTCATTATTTTGGGTTGAAATTCGAGGTTTGCAAATTTACTGCAAACCTCGAAGCTTTCATTTATACATCGTAAACCATTATTTCACGAATCTCTACCACACTTCCTAAATCGTAATCAGGGAAATTTTCGGCAATTTTACTAGCTTCTTCCATATCATTCAACGTAAGAATATAATATCCGCCTATCAACTCCTTTGTTTCGGGAGAAGTGACATCTGTTCTTGTCCGGTCAGTTCCAGCCATCGTACGTGTGTGATCATGCAAAGCATCTCCTGATTTAATTCGCACACCATCCGTTTCCATTTTCTGGTGCCAGGCAAACCACTTTCCCATACGTTGCTCAATTTGCTCTGGTGTCAAACCTAATGCCTCGTAACTTTTGCCTTTAAAAATTAACATGAAGTCTTTCATTAATGAATGTTTTAAGTTGTAAAAATAAATATCACCCTTACCACGAAGCTACTATCGAAAAAGGGGACAACTCCATTAATGATTAACCGTTAAACACCATTACTTCTCGAATCTCAACAGTACCTCCGATATCATAATCAGGATATCCTTGAGCAATTTCGGTCGCTTCTTCGATGTCTTTTGCAGAAACAATATAGTATCCACCAACCAATTCTTTTACTTCGGCAGATGTACTGTCAGTCAATGTTCTATCTGTAATTTTTCTATCTGGACCAGAAACATGGCGTTTCCCAGAATGAAGTGCGTGGCCGCCTTTTAATACAACGCCATCCGCTTCCATTTTTTGTTGCCATTTAAACCAGTTGCCAAATCGAGCTTGCATTTCTTCTGGTGACAAATCCATTGCTTCATAACTTGTGCCGACGAAAATTAACATGAAATCTTTCATTATTGATAAGTTTTAAATTTTAATAAATTAGTTTTTAAAATAAATTTCTAAATAGTTTGCCAGCCCCATTGACTGATAACTCCTCCCATCAGCGTCAAAGAAATAAGCCAATATCCTAAGTTAATCAAAAGATATTTCCAGCTCTTCTTTTCAAAAATAGTAGCATATCCATAGACAGGTAATATCATTACCAGAGTGGCCTGAATTCCATGAACCATTCCATGCTTGAAAGTAAGAAAATTTTGACCATGCTCCGTAAGGAAAGCTCCAGCTGTTCCAGTTTTAATGGCTTCCGTTTCACCTCCCATTAATGCAAAAACACCAGATGCGTGAACCGTGAGCAGATAGACCCCAAATGCTGCAAATAGATTAAGAATCAAACTCGAAAGCAGTGGAATTAATTTGACTGGTCCTTTTTTACCTTCAGGCAACTGAGCTACCTTGTCCCAAGTTGCTCCACCAAAAAGCTTTTCATTAAACCAGATATAACCAAGAAAAAACGGAATCAGAGCAGAAGCTGCAATGATTGGAATGTTAGGTATCATTTCGCTAAGTTTTAAATGTGAAAATTATATTATCACTATTATCACGAAACTGACTTCAAGAAGGGGGACAAATCAGTGGAAGGTTTTTTATTTATTTTTTCATATCATTTGAAAATGATTTATTTCAAACACTTTTCAATATTTAAAATAAAAAAAGCGGTTACAAAACTGCAACCGCTTTAAACTCCATCTATAAAGTTTATAGATTTCTTATCCGTTCATTGAACTGAGGAATTCCTCATTACTAACGGTATCTTTCATGTGTTTTAATAAGAAAGTCATCGACTCCTCTGGCTTCATATCAGCCAAGTGTTTGCGGAGTAAAACCATTCTTTGAATCGTATCTTTATCGAGTAATAACTCTTCGCGACGCGTACTTGAACGCGTAACATCCATTGCTGGATACATACGACGATTGGCCAAGTTTCTATCTAATTGAAGTTCCATGTTACCCGTACCTTTAAACTCTTCGAAGATAACGGCATCCATTTTAGAACCCGTATCAATCAAAGCAGTTGCAAGGATGGTCAATGAACCTCCATCCTCGATATTACGCGCAGCACCGAAGAATTTCTTTGGTTTCTGTAATGCGTTTGCTTCCACACCACCAGACAAAACTTTTCCACTTGATGGAGCAACTGTATTGTAAGCTCTTGCCAGACGTGTAATCGAATCTAAAAGAACCACTACATCGTGACCTGACTCCGTCAATCGTTTTGCTTTTTCTAAAACAATTGCTGCAACTCTTACGTGATTATCAGCTGGTTCATCAAAAGTAGAAGCCACTACTTCTGCATTTACACTTCTTTTGAAATCTGTTACCTCCTCTGGTCGCTCATCGACCAATAAAACGATGATATAACATTCAGGATGATTTTTAGAAATGGCGTTTGCCAAATCTTTCAATAAGAATGTTTTACCCGTTTTAGGTTGTGCTACCAATAATCCGCGCTGACCTTTACCGATTGGTGTAAAAAGGTCTATCAATCTATTTCCAAAATCTCTACCCGTTGGCGAGTGAGAAAGATTAAATTTCTGATCTGGGAAAAGCGGTGTCAAATATTCAAATGGCACTCTGTCTCTTACATCTTTTGCCTCTAATCCATTGATTTTTGATACTCTTAAAAGTGCGAAGTACTTCTCGCCTTCTTTTGGAGGACGAATTGCACCTCTCACGGTATCTCCCGTTTTCAAACCAAACAATTTGATTTGTGATGGAGAAACATAGATATCATCAGGTGAAGTCAGGTAATTGTAATCAGCAGAACGTAAGAAACCATAGCCATCTGGCATCATTTCCAAAACACCCTCTCCTTCAATTACACCGTCTAATTCTACATCAAACTTTTTGCCGCCTGATTTAGCGTCATTTCTTTCATTGCCACGTCCTCTTCCTCTTCTGTCATCTCTTCCTTGAGGTTCTCTTGTAGATTTTGGCTCTGGTTTTTGTGGAGCTTGCGCTTCTTCTTTAGCAATTGGCTCTACTACTTCTATTGGTTCTTCAACAGCAACTTCTTCTACTTCTACCTCTTCATCACTCATAGAAGGATCGTAGCTACCTACTGCATCTTCTTTAAAAAGAGGCCCCCCTTTTTTACTATCTACTTTCTTAATAACCGTTTTCCTACTTCGAGGTGCTTTTTTTTCAGGTTTGGGAGCAGGTTTAGCTTTCTTGGGCGGAGCACTAGTGCCACTATCAGCACCAATCGCTTGATGATCCAATATTTGATAGATTAGATCTTGTTTGTTTAATTTGGATATGCCTTTGATTTTTAGCTTATCTGCAACCTCGCGGAGTTCGGCTACAAGCATATCATTTAATTGGAGAATGTCGTACATAACTTATTAGATGAGACTAATTTTTAATAATTAAGGTTGGATTTATATTCTACTTGAATTGAGAATTATTTTTACAAAATTCCTGTTATCCTTGCAAAGGAAACCGCTCATACTACTTACTTGTGTAGTTTGACTAACGCTTGAATAGTTTATAATTGCGAACTGCAATCTAATATGAGAGGTTACTTAGAAAATTAGGAATGCTTTACACCACTTAGGATTTGGGAATCTGTGTTTAGATACCGAAAAGAGACATGCAATTTTCTTTTTTATCCAATTGCTTAAAAAAGCAGTTCCCTTGTTTTAAAAGGAAAACCCAAAGAAGAAATTGAAGAAAAAATTGAAGAATGGCAATTTACAAGGTGGTATGCTATCTAATAGCGACGCAAAAATAAACTATATTTTCAATTATGAAACATTTCTTTGAAAAAAAACTAAAAAACATCACACAACTCGTTTTTAAAAGAATAATTTCGCGCCAAATCTAAAATTACAAACGAAAAAGAAGTCTATATGTTGCAGATAGGATTTATTAAAGAAAACAAAGAAAAGGTAATAGAAGGCCTCAAAAAGAGGAACCTAAGCGATTTCGCCAATCTTGATGAAGTCATTCAATTAGATGAGAAAAGAAAGGCAACGCAAACCGAACTCAATACTTTTCAAGCAGAAAGCAATCAGATTAGCAAGGAGATAGGAATGCTTTATAAGCAAGGCAAAAGAGAAGAGGCAGATGTCCTTAAAACAAAGGTTACTCAAGGAAAAGAAAGAGTAAAAGAATTGGAAAATCAAATGAGCGACCTTTCTCAAAAGATTGAAAATATTTTACTGCAAATACCAAATGTGCCGCATTCTTCTGTGCCTCCTGGTACTTCTGAAGAAGACAATGAAGTTTTCAGAGCATGGCCGCATGCCTTACCTGAATTGTCTGAAACTGCTAAACCGCATTGGGAATTGGCAAAAGATCATAATCTTTTCAGTTTGGAATTGGGTACCAAAATAGCAGGTGCAGGCTTTCCACTTTATCGTGGGAAAGGTGCAAAACTTCAGCGTGCATTGATTGCTTTCTTTTTGGATGAAAATACAGAAGCTGGTTACGAGGAGATACTTCCTCCTCACCTAGTCAATGAAGCAACGGCTCGTGGAACTGGCCAATTACCTGACAAGGAAGGACAAATGTATTATGTTACAAAAGACGATTTGTATCTTTTGCCAACGGCGGAGGTACCAGTTACCAACATCTACCGTGACGAAATTCTTAAGGAAGAAGATTTTCCAATTATGATGACGGCTTATACGCCTTGCTTCAGGAGAGAAGCAGGTTCTTATGGCGCACATGTACGAGGTTTGAACCGAGTTCACCAATTCGACAAAGTGGAAATCGTACGCGTAGAACTTCCTGAAAATTCTTATGCGGCATTGGATGGTATGTTAGAACATGTAGCGGGTATTTTGGATAAACTGGAATTGCCTTATCGAATTCTTCGCCTTTGTGGTGGAGATGTAAGTTTTGCGTCTGCGTTGACTTATGATTTTGAAATTTGGTCTGCCGCTCAAAAAAGATGGTTAGAAGTAAGTTCGGTTTCTAACTTCGAAACTTTCCAAAGTAATCGTTTGAAATTACGTTACCGTGATGGAAAGAAAACTGAGTTGGCGCATACTTTAAATGGAAGTTCATTGGCCTTAGCAAGAATTGTTGCTGGTCTTTTGGAAAACAATCAGACGCCTGATGGGCGCATCAAAATTCCTAAAGCATTGCAGCCGTATACTCGATTTGAGATGATTTAGAATGTGTGTAGAGAGGATTCATGAATCCTCTCTACGTGCACCACAACCATAAATCTCTCACAAATAGATGTTAATCTTGGAATCCCAAGATTATTAAGAAAAGATTAAAAAAAATTATCTTAGTAACTTTTGGATCGACTTTCGTCGAAAAGTAGGAAACCAATCATAAGTTGAGCGGTTTGATTTTTGTTATTTCTAATTTAAAATCCTTTACATGTACTTAGGTTATATGATGATTGCAGGTATTTCTTCACTTTTTGGAGGGTTCATGCAAAAAAAATTGAAAAGCACTTTTGCTAAAAATGCTCAAATTCAGATGAGTTCTGGACTTTCAGGAGCTCAAATTGCACAAAAAATGTTGGAGCACTACGATGTGCATGACGTAAAGATCGTTGCAGGAAAAGGTTTCTTGACAGATCACTATAATCCACAAACAAGAACTGTTTCTCTAAGTCCTGATGTTTATCAAGGTAGAAATGCTTCTGCTGCTGCGGTTGCAGCGCATGAGGTAGGACATGCGATTCAGCATGCAACTGGGTATCCGATGTTGCAGTTCCGATCAGCGATGGTTCCAATAGTAAAAGTGGCAGGCATGGCCACTCAAGTACTTTTGATGGTAGCTTTGTCAATGATGTCAAACAACCCAACCGTTATTTTAGTGACTTGTTTGGCTTTCGCAGCAACGACAGCTTTTAGCTTAGTGACTTTACCAGTTGAATTTGATGCTTCTAAAAGAGCATTGGCTTGGTTAGACGAAACTGGAATAGCACAAGGTGCTGAGTACGACGGTGCAAAAGAATCCCTAAAATGGGCTGCTATGACCTATGTAATCGCTGCACTTTCTTCGCTCATCATGTTGGCTTTCTTTGCTTTGAAATACATGTCAATGAATAGACGATAAAAGACGTTTAGATAAATATTAAAATAGGGCTACCGATTCATTTTGGTAGCCCTATTTTTTTTGTAGTACAGGCAACTTGTGCCGATAATTGGCATTCCTGCCTGTGCTGACCCGAGCGACAATCACAGGCAGGAATGCCTGTGCAACTTTGCTGCGTTCAATCTACTGACTGAATCCAACTTGTCATACCTTTACTTTTAGATATTTTGAAACTAAGACCATAGAAATAATACCAATCACCAACGGAATAGAATACTTCAAAATAACCGCAAGTTTGTCAGGGTCTTTACTTCAATTTTTAAAAGCAACCAAACCATAAGTGTAATACAAAACAACACACAAGGGAATTGCAATAAAAGTTGAGATTATCCATAGATAGGAAGCTATCTTTTGTATTGGTAAATCTTGAAAAATAAGGCAGGCGACTACAAATGGGAAAAAAGTATAACTGATTAATAGTATTGAGCTAAGAGGAACTGCTTGGACGATATAAATTACCGTAGATAAAATCAGAGCGAATAAAAAGAACTTTATGTTTGGAATTCTTTGTTCGACGTTATTCATGCTTTTTATTTTTCTAACCGAAATAAACCTGCCCGTGTTAGTCAGGCGGGTTTCGG
>CALLVG010000164.1 GCA_938010715.1 uncultured Saprospiraceae bacterium | reverse complement strand
GGTAGTGAATCAAATTTCAAAGAAATTTGCTCGTGTGGTTCTCTGAACCATCACGTAATTTTTCAAATCTCCAGATTTGAGAAATTGTAATTCAATCCTATTCTATACATCTGAATTCCGCAAATCTGGAGATTTGCATTTATTCGTGACTGTTCAGAGAACAGCACGAGCAAATTCATTTTGAATTTTTAGAAAAAGTAAAACTATTCACAATTATTAATTGGTTACCCACTCTGATTAACATAGAACCAAAAAATCAAGCAAAAAAATAAGGCGTGTAGCGTCGGTACCGTTTTTAAATTTAACAGTGCCGACGCTACGCGCCTTTTTCAACATGTGGTAAAGATTATGCTCTACCAACAGTGCCGCTGCTACGCAGCTATTTTAGGAATGGTTCAAAAATAAATTTACATTCCTTTGCTGCTTGTTCTTTTTCCCTTCTGCTGCGTTGAAAAGCCTCGTAGATGCCTTGCATCGCCTACGTTTTTCGCCTTGCAGAAGAAAAAAATAACGGCCCATAGAAACGCAATTTATTTCTGAACCATTCCTTAATGATGATGATCTGAATCTTCGGAACTTTCACTTACGGCTTCTATCGTAGGTGCCTCCCAAGCTTCATATCCAATTGGATTTGCTTTTGCTTTTTTGACGGCTTTACCTGTTCTACCTTTATCTGCTATCATTGCGAAGGTCATAATCAAACTGGTAGCAATGATGATGAAAAGTAAAATTCCTGGTTGAAAACCTGGGACTAAGTCAGTAGGAATTGCGTAAAAAAGCAAGACAGTGATCAATCCCCGTGGTGCGATGAAGAGTTGAGGCAAAATATCTTTTCCCATAAAGATCCGAAGCAAAATATATCGGATTGCATAAATAGAAGCTATAATTAAAAGACTAATTATGGCTACTTGTATGCTTGCCAAGTCAGCCAAAACGATCGTCAACCCAAAAATTACGAAGAAAAAAGTTCTGACCACAAAAGCAGTTTCCATCGTAATAACATGTAGCCCTTCATAGATGTGTTCTGCTTCTTTTATGTTTAACCACTTGCTCAAAAAGCCTTTGAAAAATAATTCTTTATTGGCAATCAATAACCCAAAAGTCAAGATGATGATTAGCGCAGAAAGGTGTCTTACTTTTCCAACACCATAAAGTAAAAGCAGTACAGCAATTAGCAAAAATAACTTTGTATGACTTTTAATATTTTGAAAAACTAAAACAATCAGATAACTGGCAATTAATGAAATGATAACAGTAAAAATCACATTTCCTCCAAATGCCATGAAACCACCGCCACCGTGTGTTGATTCTTCAAGTACTGCACCTGCAAGTGTCGGGTCTATAAGTGCTGGATCTAACTGCCCAAGTAAATAGTAAAAAACCATGATGCCCAGAATATCCGAGAAAGTACTTTCATATATGTGAAATTCTTTTTTTACTTCGCTCAATCCAGTAACACTGGGAATAATAATCGCACTCGAAAGAATGGAAAGCGGCGTGGCGTAAATCCATGCTTTCGTCATGTCCATGCCTGGAATGAATTGATTGAGAATCAGCGCTGCCACCCAAATAGATAATAGTAAACCTACGAAAGCGACAGTAAACGCTTTGGCAATAGGAATTATTTTCTCTTGTTTTAATTCTAATTCGAGTGCGGCTTCCAAGACAATCATTATCAGTCCGACTGTTCCCAAAACGGTTAAGATTGGTCTCAGTTTTTCTTTTATATCAACTTCAACTCCAATAGAAGCGAAGTAAATGTCTAATCCAATTTTCATGACAATTCCTAAAATTATCAACATTAAAACAGAAGGAACATTTGTCTTTTTAGAAATTTCACCAAATAGAAAAGAAAGGATAATAACAGCAGAAGCTGCAATTATTTGAATGTTAGAATCTTCTAAAAAAGTTCCACCGCCACCCCAAAGTAAAAAATCAATCATTGTTATTTCGTTTTTAATTCCTTAAGTATTACTCAAAAAATAACTTCCCTCTTCAATTCAAAAAATTAGCTCGAAAAACCTCATTATCAATCAATTTTCCTTCACTAATTTTTTGAAATCGGGAATTTATTTTTTGAGCGTTTCTAAGTATTGCTCAATACAATTCTTATCTAAGAATCTGTTTTTAAAAGTTTAGACGCGTAGCCCCATTCGTTTATCAGTGCCATCAATTCTTGTAGATGACTTTCCTCTTTTAGCGAAACGCGTGCTTCTATTTTGTTCGGATTTTTTTGAGAAGCAACCAAAACTGGTTTTTGGTTGCGGTTAATATATGGAGTCGAAACAAACATATCCATCAAGTGATCGACGTGATTGATCTTTGTTTCTTCATCTTTTGAAGTGATTATTAAATTGAAAAAACCACCGACTTCATCGCCTGTCAATAACGTGTATCCTTCTGAAAGCATTTTGGAATAACTCACAAAGTGCAGCCCTTTGTTGGTTTGCAATTGAAGGCCAAATTGCTCCATGTCGTAAATGACGCCTGATAGATTATTAGCGGTGATTCCTTTGCCTTTTACCAAGTTTCTATCACGCTGAATGAATCGTCCGCTGATATAGCTTTTGATATAGGTCGAGCCAAAAATGCCGATTAACAAAGCAAAAATGCCATGTACTTTTGGATTGATGAGTATGAAAATACTTGCTAAAAGCAATAAACCAACTGGCTCATAAACTAACAAAAGTAAGTGGATAAATTTCTTTATAGCTGGCTGTGCGGCTCCCAAAAACTGAAATTTATCCAACACGTTTTTAAAAAAAAGAAGAAGAAAAAACAGTAGCAAAAGGAACAAACCAATACTAATGAAATTCCCCCAAGAATAATAAGGTGAAAAGAATTTATCCATTTTTTTTCTGTTTCTACCATGTCTCTCCATAGAGGACACGGAAGGAGTTTGTACTTTATATTTTACGCTGCTCCATGTCCTCTGTCGAGAGACACGGAGTGAACATAGTTATAAATATTTCTTTTTGACTAATTGATAAGCGACATCATTTACGACCACTGGATTGATAATTAGTGCGCCGTCAATTTCTCTTTTCAAGACGCCCATACTCAAGAGTCGCTGCAACATGCTTTTGTATTTTTCATTGAAAGCAGGGCCGAATTTTTTGCGCAAACTGTATTCGTTGATTCTTTTTGAGAGTAGAATTGTGGTCAATAAAATCCCAGTTTCGGGTGTAAAAAAATCGGGTAAAGTGTAAGTTGATTCTGATTCATAAACAACTTGATCTTCTCCTGCTTTTTTGATAGAATTAGACCATCTTGCCAGCGCCTCCCCTATGATCCCGTTACTCGAATTATAGACTCGCTGAATCAAATTTCTTAGTTGCGCGGTCGTCGCTTCTTCGTTTGTCAATTTGTTGATTAACGTTTTGTGCGTCGCTCCATGTCTAATCAAAATCGCCTCGCTTACTTCCGAAGCTGAGGTTTTGTTCATATTGATTTCTGACTGAAAAATCGCTTCGAAATTATGAAATTTACTCAAGTGTTTTTTGAGCCATGTACTCATCGAAACCATTACAAAAATATTGGAAGAAGTATCGTTAATGTACTTCTTTAGACTTCTGACGTTTTTGTTGAGTGGCGTATTGTGATCTCGCCAAAGTTCCAAGTCATCAATCCAAATTAATACTTGATCTTTGCCTGCATATTTTTTTACAAAAGCCAAAGCAGCTTCCAAATCACGCGTCGTATCAATGTGTCTTCCTGCAAATTTCACTTTAGCATTACGCTGCAAGCGAACATGATTGGTATGAAAAAAGCGATTAACAACCAACTCTCCAAAAAGCGTTTTTCCCGAAAATCTATCCCCAATTATCGCCGCTGAACCTCTGAAACCTGCTTTCCAATTTTCTACCAAATCTTTCATTCGTTCCAACTCATCCTCTCTACCGACCAAAAAAGAATCGCCGATATAACCCGACGTCATGAAGATGTTGGAATAAAAATTATCCTCCACATTCATTTTTGATTTGACATATCGAACTACTTTTTCGGAAGTACCTAACTGGTCTTCTTTTTCAACTTGTCTAATAAGTCCTTTGATTTTTTGAGTCCCTTTTTTCCACCAATTTTGTGTTCTGGTTAGAAATTCGTTTTGACCAATTCGGTTATATTGTCTAATGGTAGATTGAATCGAAACGGGCAAGAACTCCGCAGTCAAATCATAAACAGAGGAAACATTGAAATCAGATTTTAACCGTTGACTGATGGTTTTTCTAAAGCCTTTCAACTGTTTGTCGGTGTCGGTTACTTTCTTTTGAAAATTTGAAATGGGTTGTGCAAGTCCACTTTTACCAACTTCAGGTGTTTTTCCTTCTTTAATTTCTGCCGAAATAATTTTTGCTTTATTGCAAATATTCATCAGCGACATTTTGAAGTTGTTGCCTGCGTTTTCGCTCAATTCACAAACCTCATTCATCAATGGCAAAATCTCAGAATCTAACCATTGTTTTGCACTTCGATTGAAATTAATTTCTCTATATTTCAAAATTCCTCCCTCTGTTGCTACTGGAACTTTTGTCCACTCTGGTAATTTATCAATCAGCTCATTGATAGAATTATTGATCAATTCTGGATAGTCCTGAATTTCTAAATTATTGATAGTGCTTTCCAAAGCCGTAATGATTCTGGATGGTTTTAATTCTCCCTCTGGATCTGTATTTTCTTCGATAGTTGGAATGCTGCTTTCGGCAAGTTGATTGTACTTTTCAAGGTCTTTTTCGCAGCTCGATGCGATTTCTAAGATTTGACTTTTTATTTCTTCGAAAGTCTTGGTCACTTCCTTTAGTTCTTGATGTTTTTCTCGAAGCATGGTGCATTGCTCTGGAAAAAGATCAATCTGCTTCTCATAAGTCTCCCACGGTGAATGTTGAATTTTCCATTTTTCGATAGCCTTAGTCTGACCTCCTCTTTGCCCTCTGATGTTCTCAATTTCTTTTGAGTACAAATTTCTAATAGAATCCGCTGCATTGACCAAAGTATCTTTTGAAAGCACATTGAGTTCTTTCAACTCCTGCGGCGTGCTTTTTTTCTCTAATTTGAGAATCTCAGCCTTCTGTTGTTGAAAAAGAATATCTCTCCAAAGAATCAGAATAGACTTCACTTTTTCAGGAAAAACATACGTACCGATGAAATCACCTATTTCAGCATTTCCTTCTGTATGTTTGGTTTGGCTGTAGCTGCCTATTTTTTTTGCTTCTTGAGCAAGTCGCTTTGCTTCTTCTTCCAATTTGTTCAAGTGAGCGTCCAATCGCTGACTACCCCAAGCATCGCTAATAGATTGGTCGAGTGCAGACTCAAAACTCGAAAACTGTATTTGTTGGTTATCCATTTATTTCTGTCACTATTATTTGGTTGGCTAAAAATAGTATTTGAACTTTGAGTTTCTAAAACTTTAGTAAAAAAGTTCACACATGATAGTCACTAATTTTCAATTAAGAGAAATTCAAAAAGAAGATAACCCAAAAGTTGCCGAAGTCATTCGAACCGTAATGACGGAATACGGTTGTGTAGGCGAGGGTTATTCTATCGAAGATCTGGAGGTTGATTATATGTTCGAGACGTATTCGACGCCCCAAAGTCATTATCTCGTTTTATTAAAAAATGAAAAAATTGTCGGTTGTGGAGGAATTGCTCCCTTGGCAGGTGGTGAGCCAACGACTTGCGAATTGAAAAAAATGTATTTCTATTCCGATGCAAGAGGCGCAGGCATGGGCACTAAAATGGTCGCTACTCTCCTCGAAAAAGCAAAGGAATTAGGTTTCAAAAAATGCTATCTCGAAACCGTCGCTCGCATGGAAGCAGCTAATGCGCTTTATAACAAAATGGGTTTTAAAAAATTAGAAGCTGCGGAAGGAAATACGGGGCATTGTAGTTGTGATTCCCATTATATTCAGGAGTTGTAAGAAGTGGTTCACGGTATAAAGGTACACGGTCAACGGTTCGCGCATGCCGTGTACCTTTATACCGTGAACCGTTTACCAAACCTATTAAAGCCAAATCACCTTCTCATCAATAGAACTCTCCCGTTTCCCATCTGGAATTTCAATATCAGTATAACCCATAAAAAACAAACCAAGACAACGCTCTCCTTCTCCTAATTTCAAAAAATCGTTTTGTTTTAAAATCGCTTTTGTCGAACTCCAATAACTGCCAATGCCATGAGCAGTACAAGTCAAATACATATTTTGAACAGCCATCGCAACCGAAGCAATTTCTTCCCATTCAGGAACGCTTTCTTTGGGATCGCGTTTCATGCAAACGGCAATCAGGCAAGCTGCTTTTTGTGGATTGTTTTTTAGTTTTTTGAATTTGATAGGTGAAAATTTCTCAGCAGAAACATTCTCCTTATACCAGCTCGAAAGTACTTCCCCAAGTTGCGCCCGCGCCGCTCCTCGAATCACTCTAAATCGCCACGGTTCAGTGTATTTATGAGTAGGTGCCCAATTGGCACTTTCCAATACTTCTTGAATTATTTCTGTTGAAATTTCTTTTCCGTTATAACTTGATGGAAAAATCGAACGTCGCTTTTTTATAACTTCTTTTATAATTGCTGCGGTATTATTCATAATTAAATTTAAAACTTTCAAAAAATATTGAAACTTATAAAAGTTTGATTTAACTTGCGTCAAAATTAGTAAACATGAAACAATTCGTGAAAGTTGATTTTTGGGTTCAAGTTATTTTATATGCTTTGCTCATTATGGGTTGGGCTACCTATGGGTTCAACACTATTTTCTATTTCCTAATTTCAATGGGTATTTGGCAATTGTTTAGTGCATTCTTATTGACTCAAATATTTGAAGATAGAATGAGGAGGGATTATTTAAAATATGCTCTTTTTTACCTGATGCTCTCACCCTTTTTCATTGTTTTCTTATGGCTTGCTCCTTTTGTTTATTCGATAGGCGCTTTTGGTTTTTCAATTTGGTATTCGAGACTCACCTATTTTCATCACAGAAGGCTTCAAACGACATTCCGTTCGTTTTGGGATTTGGAAATTTAAGTTCTTAAAGGCTTTTACATATCTTGTAATCTCAACATTACAAGTGCCATGATTTTACCAAAACGAATATATCAAACGACTTATCTTTTATTGGTTCTAAATTGCTTCTGTTTTAACCAACTTCATAGTCAATCCAATGAAGGAACAGACTTTTGGTGTGGCTTCATGGAACACGTCGATATCAATGCTAATACAAAAGTGGCAATGATTACTTCCAAATTTAATACAGGAGGAACGATAAGTATTCCGAACGGAACTTGGAGTGAATCATTTTCCGTTTCCGCCAATCAAGTAACCATCATTACCCTTCCTGATAATACAGAAAATATTGGATCTGAAGTTTTTGGAGAAGTAGGAATCAGAATACAATCAAATGATCCAGTTTCTGTTTACATTCATCAATATCGTAGGTTTCGTTCAGAAGCATCTGTCGTTTTGCCTGTTTCTTCGATTGGAAAGGAATATTACGCATTGACTTACAGAGGTGTCTTTGCTATGCAGAGAGATCATTATTCCGAATTTTTGTTGGTTGGAACCGAGGACGAAACGAATGTTACAATAACGCTTAGTGACGAAACAAGAGAGGGGAAGCTTGCAGGAAGTTCTTTCAATATTGTTTTGAATGAAGGACAAACTTATCAAGTTCAAGCAAAAGATAGTAGAGGAGACCTAAGCGGAACGCACATCAAAGGCGATAAAAATTTTGCATTATTTGGTGGAAACTCATGGACAGAAGTTCCAAATGGATGCAATGCAAGAGATAATTTATTAGAACAAATGTTGCCCATCAATACTTGGGGAAAAAAGTTTGTTTCTGTTCCAAATGCCGAAGTCAATTATGATGTGTTTAGAATTTTAGCATCAGAAGACAACACGGTCATAGATGTTTTTGAAACCATTGATAATCATACTTATACGTTAGACGCTGGAGAATTTGTTGAATATACGCAGTCAGCACCTTCTTATATTGAATCAAATAATCCAATTCAAGTTGCTCAATTTAATGTAGGTCAAGATTGTAGCGGCCACAACATCGGAGACCCTTCCATGGTGCTTCTGAATAGTGTAGAGCAAACACGCGACACAGTGACGTTGTACAATTCAAGCCTTGAGGAAATTGTAGAAAATTACATTAATATCATCGTCTCCACTGCCGATGTTCCTTTTATAACTTTTGATGGACAACCAATTCCAGCTTCCGCTGAAATGGGGGTTATTGGTCAAAATGATGAGTTTACTTACATCAGACTTGCGGTCAATGAAGGAGCGCATACCATTATTTCGGACGCCTGTGGCGTGATTGCAACTGCTTATGGTTACGGCGATGCAGAGTCATATTCTTACAGCGGCGGAGCAAGTTTCAATGAGATAAATTCAAATCCAATTCCAGAGGGTGGGTGTCTTAATGATACGATATTTTTTGATGCAAAATTACCTGAGTCGAAGTATTCATTCTTCTGGGATTTGGGAGATGGAAATACGACAACGGAAGGAGTTTTTCAACATTTCTATCCAGATCTCGGCAGTTATCCAGTCGAATTAATCATCACTGACAAATGCCTCGGCACAGTAGATACGCTGAATAGAGACTTACTTATCAGCTTGCGCCAACCACTCGAAACGTTGGGTGATACACTCATCTGTGAGGGCGAATCTTTTCAATTAGGAGCCACAGATCTTGCTAATGCAGATTATGAATGGACTGGTCCAAATGAATATTTTTCAGAAGCACAATTTCCTTTCGTAAGAAATGCAGCGCCAAATATGAGTGGTGAATATGCAGCCGTAGGTATTATTTCTGGCTGTGCTACTTTTCCGAGTATTTCGAATGTTGATGTCATCGCGTTCCCTGAGCCTGATTTGGGGCCAGATACTATTTTTTGTAATAATGATTTTCAAACATTGCTTGATCCAGGTAGTTTCTCTGATTACTTGTGGCAGGACAATTCTACGCAACCTGTTTTTGGGGTTCAAGAAGATGGCGTGTACTGGGTCGAAGTCGCAGACCAATATGGTTGTAAAAACGCAGATTCAGTCTCATTGAGACAAATCTGTCCAACCGAAATTTATATTCCAGATGCTTTTTCTCCCAACTTTGATGGAATCAACGATCATTTCAAAGTTTATGGGCACGACATTATCAGTATGCGAATGATGGTTTTTGATAGATGGGGAAATTCTCTTTACGAAGGAAAAGACCAAACTGCATTTTGGGATGGTTCATTCAGAGGCAAACCTCTTGATCCAGGAATTTATGCTTGGGTTGTAGAAATCGAAGGTTACAGAGCAGATGGGACGATTTATGAGGAAGTGATTTCTGGAGATTTGACATTGGTGAGGTAAGTTCCTTTTGAAAATTTTGGTTTTCACCAAATAAAAATCGCCAATTCTTCTAATTTTTGTCTTTAAGCTAAACCTGCCAATCCTTTACTTTGTTCCGACAGTGGATTATTGTAATTTTGTGCTCCTCTCTAAGTTCACACATTAAAATGTCAACCTAACCAATGGCAAAAATAGACCTTATTATGCCCAAAATGGGCGAAAGTATAATGGAAGCAACCATTCTGAAATGGGTGAAAAATGTCGGTGATACCGTCGATTTGGATGAAACCATTTTAGAAATTGCAACCGATAAAGTTGATTCAGAAGTGCCATCTCCAGTGGAGGGCGTTCTTACAGAAATTTTATTTAAAGAAAATGATGTGGTGCCAATCGGCACTACCATCGCCGTACTTTCTACCGAAGGAGGAGAAGCACAAGCTTCTCCAAGTGTAAAAGCGGCGCCTGCTCCAGCTGCCTCTTCAAACGGAAATGGTACTGTTTCGGAACCTGCACCTCAACCTGCTGTCGCAGCACCTCAACCAGTCGCAGCGCAATCAAATGCAGCTCCGATTCCAACGACATCTGGTGATAGATTCTATTCTCCTTTGGTAAAAAGTATTGCAAAGCAAGAAGGAATCGCAGTAACTGAATTGGATAGTTTGAATGGTTCAGGAAAAGGAGGCAGAGTGACCAAGAAAGATATTTTGAACTATGTTGAAAATCGTTCTTCAGCTCCAGCACCAAGTTCAGTAGCGGCACCCAAACCTGCAACTTCAAATGGAACAGCCCATACGCCAGCATCAGTTAGCGTGAGCGGAAATACAGAGATTGTAGAAATGGATCGCATGAGGAAACTCATCGCAGATCACATGGTGATGTCAAAACATACTTCTCCACACGTGACTTCTTTTGTAGAAGTTGATGTAACGAATATCGTTAATTGGAGAAACAGTGTCAAAGCTGGTTTCCAAAAGAGTTATGGTGAGAAAATTACTTTCACTCCAATTTTCATAGAAGCAGTTGTAAAAGCGTTGCGTGATTTTCCAATGGTCAATGTATCTGTTGATAAAAGTGGGACTAAAATCATCGTCAAAAAAGATTTGAATATCGGGATGGCTGCTGCTTTGCCAAGTGGCAATTTAATCGTTCCAGTGATACACGGAGCAGATCAATTGAACTTAGTTGGTTTGGCCAAAAAGGTAAATGATTTAGCAACACGCGCACGTGCTAATAAATTGAAACCAGAAGATATTCAAGGTGGAACTTTCACTTTGACCAATGTCGGAACTTTCGGAAACGTGATGGGAACGCCAATCATCAATCAACCGCAAGTAGCGATTTTAGCAGTGGGTGCTATTCGCAAAAAACCAGCGGTTGTAGAAACGGAATATGGTGATTTAATCGCCGTTCGTCAGATGATGTTCATGTCATTGTCTTATGACCACAGAGTAGTGGATGGCTTCTTAGGTGGTTCTTTCTTGCGTAAAGTTGGAGATTACTTGGAGGCGTTTGACCACAAGCAGACGATATAATTTGCTGAACCACAAAAGGCACAAAAGAGCCACAAAAGTTTATTTTGAAAATTTCTTTTGTGATCCTTTTATGTCTTTTGTGGTTCAAAAGGAAAAATTTTTGTCACTTCTCCCATTCCCAAGCATCTTTCGTTGGAGACTACTTGGAGGCATTTGACGATAAGCAGACGATATAATTTGCTGAACCACAGAAGGCACAAAAGAGCCACAAAAGTTTATTTTGAAAATTTCTTTTGTGATCCTATTTATGTCTTTTGTGGTTCAAAAGAAAACGTTTTTGTCACTTCTCCCGATTCCCAAGCATCTTTCGTTGGAGACTACTTGGAGGCGTTTGATGATAAGCAGACGATATAGGTGATTGTTAAATTGTTATGATTGTTTGATTGTTGTTTTCGTTCGAGGGTAACAATCAAACAATCTCAACAATCAAGCAATTTTTTTGATTTCAAAAGTTTTTGTCACTTCTCCCGATTCCCAAGCATCTTTTAAGATCTTCCAAAAGGGAATCCACCAAATCAAGTCATTAAAAAGGATGGTCAATGCAAACTCAGGCGGAAATGCGCCTGTTGCCAAGTAATAGGCAAATCCAATTGGGCCAAAAATTTTACCTAAAAAACCAACCAAGACAATTGGCCAATGCACATTGGGTTTATAAGCGGCGATGATATAACCGATACCGTAAACGCCAACAATCATTCCGACGCATTGCCAAATCATGAGATAACTCGGAAGCGCCATTCCACTCAAGTGGAAAAATAATTTGGGAGCAATAATCACAGAAGTTCCCCACAGTAAATTATAAATTCCAGCTATCCACAACACGTAATATTTCCAGTTTTTAGGCATTTGATTGATTTTTATTTCTGCGGCACCGTTCGCTGCAATATTTGATTTCTGGCCAGTTACGTTCCCATTTTTTGCGCCACTTGAATGGACGTTCGCAAATGGGACAAATTTTTTCTGGCAAATCAGATTTTTTCATGAAAGTCTAAACATCAATTGCCAGATGTTGTTTGAGCTTTTATGAAAATTCGAAAAAAATATGAACTTGATGAACGTGCCGTAGATCGAATCATCGAAATGGCATGGGAAGATCGTACACCATTCGACGCTATCAAGTATAACTTCGGCGTACCAGAGGCAGATGTTATCAAATTGATGCGCCAAGAAATGAAGCTGTCAAGTTGGAAAATGTGGCGTGAACGTGTGCAAGGAAGAGCTACCAAACATGCTAAGAAAAGAAATTTCGGTTTAGGAAATTTCAAGTGTACTCGTCAGAAGCGAATTTCAAGTAATAAAATTAGTAAACGGTAAGAAGACGGCTTCGCTTTAGATTTACACCCAGATACCTCCTTCCTTTTTCTCACCATAGAAAATGGCTTCCTTTTTAAAATATCGAAAACCTGAATGCCAACAAAGTAGCGCATCTAATTGATGTGAGTTCGGCGGAACTGATTTTGGTAAATTTGGAATCAAATTATTCATCAAATCATAAATCTCCTCAATTTTATAATCTTTCTTTTTGAAGACCTTTTCAGGAAAAAGCACTTTCAATAATTGCGAAGGATAAACTTCAATTGTTTCAATTCCTTTTTTTAAAAAAATGGATTTCATGCGCATCGCTCGTGCGGTCAATCCACCCAAAAACATGGGAGACATTGCCCGCACTGCTCGGTCGCCTTTTCTGTAAAAGAAATCTTCTGATTGGTCAAAAAACGCACCAGGCAAACTCAACGGTGCATCCAAAAAAATATAAGTTGGTTCGAGTTCAGCTACTACTTTTTCAAGAAAAGCATCTGCGTCTTTTTTCTTTTCACTTTGATAAAAATGAAATTGATCGTCTTTGTTAAAACAGATCGCTGTCGTACCTGCGAGCTTAGAACCATAATCTACTCCAATGAATGTTGGCTGACTTTTCATTAAAATGATAAGTTAAAATCTTTAAAAATGTTCGAGAGATGTCAAGGTAAAATTACTTTTGATTTCCA
>CALLVG010000163.1 GCA_938010715.1 uncultured Saprospiraceae bacterium | reverse complement strand
TAGCCTATGCTTAGATTTTTTGCCTCAATTAGCAAAAAAATAAGCACTCGTTGCTCTACAAACTATTTCAATTTAAAGTCTAATAAACGCTTATTTAGAATCAATTTACGTTAAAATTATCTTTCTCCCAACCTGCAAATGCGTTTAGGAGTTTGTACTTTTGTCATACAATCTGGAATTTATAATTCCATCAAAATAATTTAAAGCCTTTGCGGCACTCAAGTTCCGCATATATGATTTCATTATGAAAAAAACCTACATCATAGCAGCCATCTTAATGATTGGTGGTATGGCCGTATTAATGTCCTCCTCAAATGAGTTGAGCACCTATTCTGATTTCACTGAAGCGGACAAAATTGAAACGCAAGTAAAAGTTGTTGGTAAGCTCTCAAAGGACAAAGAGATTTATTACGAGCCAGCAAAAGATCCTAATTATTTTTCTTTCTTCATGAAAGACAATAATGGTTTGGAACGCAAAGTCGTTTATTTAGCAGAAAAACCACAAGACTTCGAATTGTCTGAACAAGTAGTGATCACAGGCCGTATGGATAAAAAAGACGATATCTTCTTGGCGTCTGATATGTTATTGAAGTGTCCTTCAAAATATAAAGACGAAGAAGTTTCTTTCAAAAAAGCAGCAAAAAGCTAAATTCCTGTAGCCCAACGCGTCTTTTGTAGAGAGGATTCATGAATCCTCTCTACAGCGGGCGCACTGCACAGACAACCACAATACCTTCATGCTCATAGCAATTGGAATTATCGTTTCCCTCATTCTTTCAGCCATTTTCTCTGGTTCGGAGATTGCGTTTATTTCTTCAAGTAAATTACGGGTTGAATTAAAGAAAAAGAGCGGTACACGTCGTGGTCTTATGCTCGCCAAGTTTTTCGAGAATCCATCGGATTTCATGAGTACCATGTTGGTGGGAAATAATGTGTCGCTGGTCATTTTCACTTCTCTCATGACGGGTGTTTTGACGCAAGTCTTTCCCGATTCGCTTAACGCGAATGAATATCTTTCTTTGTTGGCATCCACTTTAGTCATCACCTTAGTTGTACTGGTTTTCGGGGAATTTCTACCTAAAACACTCTTTCGGTTGTACTCCGATGATGCTTTATATTTGTTGGCTTATCCTTTACGATTTTTGAAATCGTTGCTTTCATTTCCTTCTTGGTTGATGTTCAAAATTTCTAATGCCGTTATCTCTCAATTTGTCACCATGCCAGATGAGGATGATGCAGAAAGTTTTACTCGGACAGATTTGGAAGACTTTATCAAAAGTACTCGGACAGATGACGATCAAGAAGATCTTGACACAGAGCTATTTGAAAAAGCATTGAAACTTCGAGAAACGCGCTTGCGAGATTGCATGATTCCTCGGACTGAAATCCAACACATCGACCTCTCCTCTACGATTGAAGAATTGGAAGCCATGATTTCCAATACGAAGTTGTCGAGAATTTTGATTAGTAAAGATGATATTGATAACATCCAAGGATACATTCATCATCAACAACTTTTCAAAAATCCTACGACGGTTAAAAACATGATGTTGCCAATCGAATACTTGCCTGAAGCGATGCGCGTGAAGGATGCAATGGATGTTTTTATCAAAAATCAAATAAGTATCGTTTGCGTGGTCGATGAATTTGGAGGTATTTCGGGCATCGTTACCACAGAAGATTTAGTGGAAGAAATCTTTGGCGAAATCGACGATGAACACGATGTGGAAGACTATACCGACATTCAAGTTTCAGACGAAGAATTTGTTTTCTCTGGCAGAATGGAAATTGACCAAATCAACGAAAAGTACTTTTTGGATTTGCCAGAAGGCGAATATCAAACCCTCTCTGGTTACATCGTTATGACTTCTGGAGATATTCCTGAGCAAGGAACAGAAATCGTTTTGGGTGATTATAGATTTGTTCTGGAAGATGTGAGTAACACCAAAATTGATACGATTCGAGTTTTCAAATTACCAAAAGAGGAAAAGGAATAGGCTGAAGATTACAAGTTCGATGTTGGGTGAATAGCTCTAAAAACTTTCTTATCAAAACTTTCAATTCCCCCTAAGCATTACTCAAAAAATAACTTCCCTCTTCAATTCAAAAAATTAGCTCGAAAAACCTCATTATCAATCAATTTTCCTTCACTAATTTTTTGAAATCGGGAATTTATTTTTTGAGCGTTTCTAATAACTCCACTTCACACGTAAGAAACCAGCTTGAATCGGGCTGACATATTTACTTCCATTATCATTAAAAAGTACTTGAGCGACGAAATCTAAATCAAGGTTTTGCTTTAAAGAATAGGTAATCGTCGGTGTGAAAAATACCGCTTGCGACTCCACTGGACTGTAAATAATTGCGCCACCCAAATTAGTCAACGGACTCAACGGATAGCCAAACTGCGTAAAAACAGTGTATCGAAATGGATAGAGGTTCTTTGCTGAAATTTCCAAATTGAGCAACTGGCTCAAATCGCCTTTCGTCTCCCCAAGTGAATTGTACAAAAACCCACCATTGACGTAAAGTGAATTTTTGAACTGATAATCTACGTTGAAAGTTATCGCCAAACTGGTCATCCCAGTATCAACAGGCGTGAAAGTCGTCACTTCTCCTTTCAGGCTGGCACCTTTGATATTGCCTGCCCAACCTCCGCCAAGCACCCAATCATTTTCGGAAAAACCAGCTAACAGTTGCACATCATATCCTTTAATATTAAAACCACCTTTGGCAGCGAGTGTCGAGGCTTCCAACGAATCTGCCATACTTGCGGCAACTTCCACACTTGATGAAAAATTAGGATAATATTTCACTCGAATCGCATCTGTTCCTGGTCTTTCTTCATAATCGAAATCCGCAAAATTATAGGCGTTGAAAATATCATTCGGGTTCCACAATGTGCTGATTCCCCAATTGATTCGCTGGCGTCCGAGACGGATTTCCCAATCATCGTTTACAAATTCCAAATAGGCACGGTCGATCATGGTTTGAAAGGCAACCCCACTGGCATCTGACCATTCGTAAGAAAGGTCAAAATGGTCATTTGCCAAATCTAATTGTTCTGCATAATTTCCAATCGGCAACTGTGGTTGGTCTCCCCAAAAGAAACGATTTCGAAGGTCAGTTTTTAGGGTCCAATTTTTATTAAAAAAGTATTTAGAATTGAGGCGATGATGTAATAGATTATCAGAAATGACTAATTTCTTAGAAGCTACAAATGGGTTAACATTATCAATAATATAAGCAGATTGGAGATTTTTTATGTATCCAGAAATTTGATAAGGTTTGGGCTTCTTTTCTGCGTCTTGCGCCAATAATCCAACTGGAATCAAAAACCACAAAAGGCACATAAGAAAACAAAAGCACGCGCTGTCTTTGGTGAATCTTTTGTGCCTTTTGTGGTTCAAAATATAATTCATAAATCTAAATTTTCTACGAAAAATGCTTCAACATAATCACTTCTCGCTCACTCAAAAAACGAAACTGACCACGAGGCAAATCCTTTTTGGTCAGACCAGCATAATAGATTCGATCCAACTTTTTGACTTCGTACTTAAAGTGTTCAAAAATTCTTCGAACAATTCGATTTTTGCCAATATGGATTTCTATGAGTACTTCTTTTTTGCCAGGTGCATCCGTCCATTCGACCGAATTCACCAGAGCTTTTCCATCCTCTAAATCCAATCCAGCAGCAATTTGTTTAAGATGCGCAGCGGAAACTGATTGATCCAAAACGACTTTATATATTTTCTTTACTTTTTTGCTCGGATGCGCCAACTTTTGAGACAATTGCCCATCATTTGTCAAAACCAACAAACCAGTTGTATCTCTATCCAATCGACCAACCGGGAAGATGCGTTCCGAAACTTTATTACCAATAATATCCATCACTGTGATACGACCTTTCTCGTCTTTTAGCGTAGTAATACAGTTTTTGGGCTTATTCATCAGGAGGTAAATGATCTTCGATTCAGGCTGAATCTGTTTGCCGTTATACAATACTTTATCCCCTTTTTTGTATTGGTAAAAAGGTTCGAGCATCACTTCTCCATTGACAGAAACTTTTCCAGACTTTATCAAATCAGCAGCTTGACGGCGAGAGCAAATGCCACAATGGGCTACAAATTTATTCAACCGCATTCCGACTACATCTTGTACCCCCAATTCGCCTGCGACCTCTGACTTGGTTGTCAGTTTTCCTTTATTTCGGAAGTTTATTTTTCCGCTCCGCTTTGTAGTCGTTTTCTTTTTTTTCATAAATATGAAGTTGAAGGTTCGATGTTCGAAGTTAAAATTTTGTGTAACGCTGAACTTTCAACATACAACTTTGAACTTTCAAAAATAAAAAAACTGCTCCCCTATAAGCCGAATCCTGTCATTCCGCCGAAGCGGAAGCTCTGTCATTTATCTACGACTAACTTCACAATTAGCCTGTAGCTGCCTACCCTTCGTGGCGCTTCCAACCTTACCCTTCGACTTCGCTCAGGGGGCGGCTGTAAAGCATTGGTCGAGCAACCTCAAACCACGATGTACGTGACATTTCAACCCGCAAGGTTTATCCCAAAGACTGATTGCTCAGCCGATGCGTGCGCTCTTACCGCACATTTTCACCCTTACCGATTTGCAGTAGGCAGTTTTCAGTCGGCAGTTTGCAGTTTGCAGATAACTTCAAAGAAGCTATTGCACACTGTTTACTGCCTACTGCCTATTGAAACAGGCGGTTATTTTCTGCGACACTTTCTGTTACCAACCGAAGCTGGCACCCAGCGCTTAACTGGTACGGTGCTCTACGTTGTTCGGACTTTCCTCACCCCCAAATCGAGTTTGGGGCCGCGACAGAGTGGGGAGCAGTTTATTTCAAGGTGCAAATGTATCTCAATTTTAACATAAATTTCTTCTATTCAGTTTCTTGTATTAGTTGTTAGTTTTTAAATTCACCGTTGATATCTATTTTTATAATAAAAACCAATAGAATGAAAAAGATCTTAACTCTATTAATGTTTGTAGGGTTTTGTACCAGCAGTTATGCAGTCCACACGATGAACTGGTCAAAACAATTTCAAAATCAGCCAGAAATACAAGTATTGTCCCCTGAGATGACGGCTATGAATGTGAATCAGTTTTTGGAGATGACTCCAAAAAAATACAAAGCCATGACTGGCAAAAAGCTTGGAATTGGAAAAACCATCAAGCTAAAAATGGCGCAAAAATTTCTCAAAAAGAAAATGAAAAAGAAAGGTACCGTTCGAGGTCGCAACCAAATCGTTGCTACTTTACTTGCCTTTTTTATAGGAGGGTTTGGTATTCACCGTTTGTATTTAGGTTATAGCAACTGGTGGCTTCAATTATTACTGACCTTTATTTTTGGTATTGGTTTGATTTGGGCATTCATCGACTTTATTAGGATTGTGATAGGAGACATGGGGCCGTCTGATGGAAGTAGTTACGATCCGAGTTTCTAAAGAACGAGGAACACTATACTTTATTCTAAGAAGTAAAAAAAACTCGAAAGAAAGAGGACGCATAATTTATGTGTCCTCTTTTTTGTGAGAAAAAGAACAAGTAAGTAGTCTGACAGAATTATCTTAGAAAAATGCTAAATTCTTCAATTCATGTTTTCAAAAAAATCTTTTTATTGGCTTTGGTTGGTGGCATTAGTGACTGCTCCAATTATCCTTTGGTTCCTACCTTCGACAACTTTTGATAGCGATCAATTTCCTTTTTGCCCATCTCGTGTTTTATTTGATATCGAATGCATGGGATGCGGCATGACACGCGCTGCTATGCACTTCCATCATTTCGAGTTTGAGGATGCAATTTTTTATAATACGGGTATTGTTTTGGTTTATCCGCTACTCGTTTGGATGTGGGTCAAATGGATCAATCAAGCTACTATTGGAATTGGACTTAGAAAAAAATAACTGAAAATTCTATCCTTTTTCCACACATTACTTTCATTCTTAATGTAAATCAGTTAGTTTTGTATTTTTAAAAAACTAATATGGGACACTATAAAATCAGTTAGTTAGATTCTAACTGAGTTCTTCATATTGTAGTTTTTTGGCCACGCGTTTGCACTTTTTTTGAATCAAAAGAAGTGTCTAAACCACGTTATAAACCCAGAACATCACTTATGTCCAGAACTCAAACCATTGCAATTTCCGCCTTTGTGTTATTTGTTGTGTTAGCAACTGTCTTTGATAGTTGTAACAATCAGGTGGCCCACATGCAGGACTACACCAAAGAGATAGAATCTTATTTGCGGCCTTTGGAAGCAGAAGTTGAAACCATTTTTCAAAATAAGGAAAAACTCCATGCAGAGATATTCCATGCTCCTGAGCAGGCAGTTGAAGAACGAGATTCTGTTCTTAAGAAATTAGAAATACTTTCCGACAAAACCTTTGGGATTTACTTTTATACCAATGACTCATTAGTTTTTTGGAGCAAAAGTAATGTCATACCAAATGATTTGATGCTTGCTCAAAAACAAGGCAAAGGGGTTGAAAATAAATTAGTAAAATTATCAAACGGTTATTACGAATATCTCGAAGAATCCTTTGAAGAGCAACCAAACACACGGGCAGTTGCTTTGATTCCTGTCAAAAATGAATTTAGATTAGAAAGTAGTTATCTCGAAAATTGGTTTGCAGCCAGTGATTACATTCCTTGGCAAGTTGGGATTTCGGAAGATACAACTAACTATGTTGTCACCTCTCACAAAGGTCAACCATTATTTTTTCTGAATGCTTCAGCTCCTTTCAAAGACGCTCCGCAGCAAAAACTCATTTTGCTTTTTTACATATTGGCAGCGCTTTCAATGGCGATTTTCATCAATAGTCTTTCGAGGCAAATTGTGCAACAATATCAGCCTTGGTGGGGAGCAGCTTTCTTGATCGGGTCGGTTTTGTTTCTACGCCTATTGAGTTTCAAACTTGATTTTTCAGATAAATTTGATAACCTCGCCATATTCGCGCGCGCTTTTCAGACGCCTGTTTTGAGTTATCATTTGGGTGATTTGTTGATTGATATTTTATTATTGCTTTGGTTGATGGTCTTTTTTCACCGTGAATTTAAGGTGAAGGCGATGATTAATATTTCGACTCCTTGGCAATTTTTATTGACCACACTCAACTATTTTTCCATCCTTTTGGGCATATTGATGATTACCAGTGTTTTCAAAAGTTTAGTATTGGATTCAGGAATCACGTTTGATTTTGACAACGTTTTCCAGTTGAGTATCTATAGTGTTTTGGCGATTTTTGGTGTCATACTTTTACTCTTTGCGCTGTTTTTATTTAGTCATAGAATGATGTTGACGATTCAAAATACGGGCTTGGAACACAAGTATCGATTAGCGTCACAATTCGCGGCACTTTTACTGGCATTACCCGTTATTTATCTTACAGATTTGGATTTGCCTTTTCAAAGATTGGCGTTGGGATCCGTACTGTACATTTTACTTTTTGACCTTTATATCGAAATCAAAAATCCTTCTATTACTTGGTTGGGAATTTGGTTGCTCTTTTTCTCTTCCTTTTCTGCGGTGTTACTTTTCAAATACAATGAAGACAAAGATTTGTATCGCCGAATGGATTATTCAAAAGCACTTTCGGTGATGCAGGACACTACTGCCGTCAGAGAATTGAGCCAATTTCAAAAAGCCTTAAATAACGATGCTGAAATTCAGCGAATGCTCTTTGATAAGTCTTTGCCGAATGTCAAAATGAAGGAGAAACTGACCAAACGCATCAATAATATCTACTCTGATTATAAATATCTTTTCAATATCTATACTTATGATTTTGAGATTGATGGACTTTTGTCGAAAAAAGATACAACTAGCAAAAGTTCAATTATTGAGAACTACGCGAGTGCCACTGCTACAGATTCTACCAACGTAAAATTTTGGACTGAACCAGAAAAAAGTTATTCATACCTAATCAGTAGGTTTTATGACAACCCTGAAAATCCAGCAGAAAAAGCAAATATCTATCTCGGCATTCACAAAAAATTACGTAAAGCTTCTCGTGTATATACCGAGTTGATTTTAACGCAAGATTTCAAAGGGCTCAAAAATTTGGAGCTTTACGATTATGCGATTTATAAAAACAACTTGAAGGTAGAGGCAAGCAGTAGTTTGTACGAAAACTCTCCAGAAAAATATCTCGCGCTACTCGACCCTAAAAAAGAATATCCAGAGGTCATCAAAGCTGGACGTTCGGAATTAATTCATCAAACTGACGATGGCTTGGTCGTGATCATTGGTCGCCCATTGAGAGACTTGTTGAAACCGATTTCGCTATTTTCGTATCTATTCGTTTTGTTGGGTATGACGGTGGTGATTCTAGCGACCATCAACTCATTTACACGTTTACTACCTGAGGTTTTAAAACTCACTTTTTGGCGAAAGCCTTCTTTAAAAAATAAAATCCAATTGTCGGTCATCATGACGATTATCGGGTCATTTGTCATGATTGGTTGGGTCACGGTGGTTTACTTCCGTCAGACCTCCGATGAATATCACGAAAATAGATTGATGCGTAAATTGAACGCCGTATTGATGGATGCCGAACACGAGATACAATTGGAATTGGAAGCCGGAAACAAAGAAGTTGATCTAGAGAAATTGGTCAACGCAGTTTCGCCCATTCACCGCATGGACATCAATGTGTATGATTTGCAGGGTGACTTGATTACTTCGACTGAAATGGACATTTTCAACAAAGGAATCATTGCCCCTAAGATGGGTGGTGTCGCTTATCATTCGCTCGTACGACAAGGTAGTAGTGAAAACATTCAATCGGAAAGAATTGGTGGTTTGTCATACAAAGCTGCTTACGTTCCACTCAGAAAACCAAGTGGAAAGGTAACGGGTTACATCGGCCTCCCCTACTACGCCAAACAGCGAAACTTGAAAGATGACGTTTACGAATTTATGGGAACCTTGCTCAATGTTTATGTTTTCTTATTGTTGATAGCTTCGACGATTGCCATTTTCATGGCGAATAGTATTACCCGACCGATAAGCGTCATCGGAGATCGATTCAAACGTTTCAAACTCGGAACACCCGAACCGCTCAAATGGGAATCAGAAGATGAGTTAGGGGAATTGATCAAGGATTATAACCGCATGTTGGAAAAAGTAGCGGCAAGTACCGAAATCATCAAAAAATCAGAAAGAGAAGGTGCTTGGCGATTGATGGCGCAACAGGTAGCGCACGAGATCAAGAATCCCTTGACGCCCATGAAATTGAGTATTCAATATTTGCAACATGCCATTAAAACAAATCCAGAAAATGTGCAACCGCTTTTTGAAAAAGTAGGAAAAACATTGATGGAACAGATCGAAAACTTGGTACAAATCGCAACGGCATTCTCCAACTTCGCGCAGATGCCAAAACCTGATAATAAGCCAATGATTGTCAACGAATTAGTCGATTCCGTTTTTCAGTTAAATGTGAAAAACCAGGATGTAGATTTTGAAATGAAGCTGCCTAAAGCAAGTCTGACCACTGTTGCCGATAAAAATCAATTAAGACGGGTAATGAACAATGTGGTGAGTAACGCCATACAAGCGATACCAGAAGATAGACGTGGTAAAATAGAGATTAGCCTTTATGAAGAAGAGAATAAAGCGGTGATCAAAGTTAGTGACAATGGAAAAGGTATCAGTGAGGACATGCAAGCAAAAGTATTCCAACCACACTTCACAACGCGCTCATCTGGAATGGGATTGGGACTCGCCATGTGTAAAGATATCGTAGAATTAGCCAACGGCACCCTTTCCTTCGAAACCGAAATTGGAAAAGGAACTGACTTTTTAATAACCTTACCAAAGGTATCTGTGGATGTGAAGGATATTGAGGCCGCAGAGGTTAGCAGTTAGCAATCGGCGAAAAATTGAAAAATCGAAAATTTTTCTAAAACAAGAAAAGGACATTTGGAGTAGTTCCAAATGTCCTTTTCTTGTACGATGATTTGCAGACTGTCCACTGCCGACTGAGAAACTGCCGACTACCGATTGCCGACTGCAAACGGTCTAGTTCTTATGAACCCCATTTTTCTTCGGCTTCACATTGACTCTTCTTTTGTCAACTTGCGTGAAAGCATCAAACTGAAAAGGTAGCTCCGTACTTGAGTAAGAAGTTCTAAAATTTTCAGCTAAATTATTCACTTGTTGAAGTGCATCTGCGATTTGTAATTCCGTCAAGTCAGCCAACGGGTGAGAGTAAAGACTCATCACTAATCCATTATGAATCGCATATTTGGCATCGACTGCTGAGTTGAAATTTGCGCGAAGTAATTTTTCCAATTCGTCATTGTTTACTTCCTCAAGTTTGGTGACAAAAGTAAAAATTCGAATTCTATCCAACGCTTGATCTGCAGCGACTAAGATGGGTCTTCTATCCAGAAGTAGTTCCCAACCACCGTCATTACCTTCGATTTCGAGGGCATGTTTTTTTAAGATATTACCTAATTCTTTGTTGGAGAAATCCTGTCCATAACTTGTGAAAGTGCATAGCATCACAAGCAGCAATAATAAATGTTTCATGGCAATACAATATTGCGGGGGATGATTAACAAATATGTTAGCAGCTAAATTTGAGAACAGATGGGAGGTAGTGTGGAGGAAAGGTGTGTTTTGGAAAAGGGTGAATTGTGCTTACTAACGATTATAGTTAGGGGACTACCCTTCTTAAGACAAAAAAAGAGCCAGAATCGGCTCCTTAACATTAATTTATTATTTCTCAACTTTCCATATTTGTGAAATTATTGTTTGCCTAAGCACCCTGATACCTAATTTGTATAAATTTAATCAAGCGATTATCCAACAAATGTGAACGCTCATACCATGTCTTCGTTTCCAATTCAGGAATGATGAGTGGTTCTTTATAAATATCAAAATTTTGGTAGATGATTTCGTATTCCGCCTCTGTTTCGAGGACTTCTAAAGTAAACTCGTATAACTCAGGCGAGTCAGTTTTTAAGTTGATAATCGCACCTGATGGCAATATTTTTTTGTATTGACTTAGAAACCAAGAAGAGGTCAGTCTTCTATTCGATTTACTTTTTTTAAGAAAAGGATCTGGAAAAGTTATCCAGATCCCTTTCGGTTCTGCTTTTTCAAAAAATTGAGAGATGATCTCAATTTTGGTTCTCAAAAAAGCCACATTTGTCAGTCCCTCCTCTTGTGCGATATGAGAACCTTTCCAAATTCGCGCTCCCTTTATATCCACCCCAATAAAGTTTCGATCAGGATACTGCCTCGCCAAATCTAAGGTGTACTCTCCCCTACCACAAGCCAATTCAAGGGTAATTGGATTATTGTTTTTAAAGTAAGATTCATTCCACTTACCTTTCATATCGACCTCTACCCCATGCTGTCCAATCAGCTGTGGATTTTTGGTATCGAAATTTTCAAAAACATTTGGTGCTGCTAAGTTTTCAGCGAATTTCTGTAGTTTGTTACGTTGACTCATACCCTATAAATGATAAAATGTGTAAATGATTAAATTTTAAAATAAAGGACAGTGGGCAGCTGATATTTAATCAGCTGCTCATTCCTTCGTTTAATCATTATTGTTTAAGGCGCAATTTGAGTACCTCTCAAAATACGTTCGATACTTCGAATTAAGCTCTTACCATCTCTCGATAGATTTTCGATAATAGAAGGATCTTTTTGGGATAAAGCCAAGAGCATAAAATTATCCGCCAATATTTCATCGGGATGAATGATGTAATCGGTATTATCTCCAATTTTTCGAAAAAAGTCTTTCACCTCAGCAACATTAATCGTACTCGAACCATCTTCATGACTAATCACCCGAATACCGCCTCTTCCTCTTACAACTTGATATAAATCAAATTTCAGATAAGAAAAAAAATCTGGACTCTCTTTTGAAAATTCAGGTTTACTTGAAGTAATAATCGGAATCGCACTAAAATCCATGGAGTCCGTCTGCAAGTCAATTACTTGAGCCAAATTGACGCCATCTGGGTTTATTAAAACTCGTTCGGCCAAACCAGGCTTCATCTCCAATGGGATGTTTCCAATATTTTTAAAACCAATGGTAGCATAAAGCTTTTTTCGCTTCCCAACATCGTTTCGAGAATAAATATGAAAAAATTCGTGCAATAAAGTTTTGGTCAGAGCTGCCTCGACATCCGCTGTGTTTTTGCCTTTTGTAGAAACAGCATCGTAAGGAATGATGATTCGATGATCACGAGTGTAATAGACCCCTTCACCATAGTGCTGGCCTTTCGTTTTTATTAACTCAATCACTGGCGGCACAATGTTTTTGTTGATGCTATTGCTCAACTTCGTAGCCTCCGCCATGCACTTCTTTACCAACGCCTTCTCACTTTTGGTAAAACTGATTACGTCCTTTCGTAAAAAATCCTTATAATCTATAAGAATGCTTGACCGCTTTACGCCTTTCGGATAATTTCGCTCCATCTGTATAGACATATCGAGCGAATTGATTTTCTTTAGAAAGTGCTCATTCTTATCAATCAAGATGGCTTTTGAAGCTGCCAAGCTATCCAAAAATACTGCTTTCTGCGTTTCGGAAAGCATCACATCTTTACTGCTTTTGCAATTAGAAAGTGAAAAAATCAAAAGTGGCAATAACCAAAGGATGAATCTCATTTATTAATTTTTGCGCAAAAGTAGGAATTTTTCATTCGGGTGTGGTTTTTCGACACTCAATAAAAAATCTTCGTTCTTAGACAAATTCCGTGGTCAAGTCGAAGTTGAAAATTTATTGACCGTAAGGGGAAAGAAATTTTCAACTTTGAACTGACTTCAATCACAGGATCTGTCTCAGAACCAAAATCTATACCTGACTTAATTTTAAAAACTGAAATACTACACTTCAAATTTTGCAATAATTTTCTTCATCGCCTTCTCAATCTGCTGATAATCAGGCAATTCCGAACCCGTAAAAATTACCATCCAAGCATATTTCTTTTGAGATTGATTTAATTTTTCAAAAAGTGGCGCTTTATTTAAACGATAAGCTTCTCGTATTTGTCGCTTTACTCGATTGCGATTCACTGCTCTTTTAAATTTCCTTTTAGAAACCGAAACCGTGAATTGAATCGGTGATTCACTCTCTTCAATTTCCATAAATACCAATCGCAACGGATACTTCCCAAAGGAATTCCCTTCTCTGTTGAAAAGCCGACTGATGGTTTTTCGACTTTTTAAGCGTTCCGACTTTTTGAATGTTTGTGTGCTCAAGTTGATAAATTTACGTAACGTGGAGCGGTGCTCCGCGAATGCCGCTCGCGTAAAAAACGATTACCAAAAGCGACTTTTTTGATTTTTTTCAAAATCACTGTGGAATACCATTCTACATTAGGAATGGTTCAAAAATATTTATGGCAAAAATAATTAAAAATGCGACTATAGACCGCAACCCAGTCATCTCGCAGTTTAAAGTTCTTCTTTTAGGAACGCTCAAAAAATAAGTTCCCGATTTCAAAAAATTAGCGAAGGAAAAGTGATTGATAATGAGGTTTTTCGAGCTAATTTTTTGAATTGAAGAGGGAAGTTATTTTTTGAGTAATACTTAATGTGCCCATACCGCATACCCAAAAAGACATTCCAAATAAGCGCTTGTTTAAAAATTCCATGATTGAGCGAAAGCGAGAAAATGAATTCTTAAACAACTTCAGTAATAACAAACTTTCCTTGTGAGGTTTTTTATGACATTCAAGCCATTTATACATCCAAATCTACCTTTCGTAAAAAGATCGAACTTAAAAACCCTTGTCTGCCCTATGTTTGTAGTGAGAAAAAAACATACTCCAGAACAACATACTATGAGTTTTAATTTCAACCTTCCAAAGGTTACATCCATCATATACCCAGCACTTTGCCTTAATTGTAATTGTAAAATAAGCAGTAAAGAGCAAGCTATTTGTTTGGAATGCGACCACAATCTTCCACGTACCAATTTCCAAAACAGAAAAGAAAACCAATTCTTAGTCCGATTTTGGGGAAGAATACCAGTTCATGCTGCGTCAGCCATGTATTTATTTAATGGTAATGAAAGTGTCAGAAAAATGATACACGAATTAAAGTATCATGGCAAAACGGATATCGGCACACGGATTGGTAAAATTTTGGGTAAACGACTAAGGAAGAATGCGAATTTTGATGATGTAGATATGATTTTGCCTGTCCCGTTACATTGGGAAAGACAGCGCGAACGTGGTTATAATCAAAGTGATTCTTTCGCTGAAGGATTAGCAGATTCTATGGTTAGAATCTGCCACAAAGACAATTTAGAGAGAAAAATAAATACCATTTCTCAAACTAAAAAAAGCGTTGTGGAACGCATTGAAAATGTTGCAAATATTTTTGAAGTAAAAAATCCAAAACTATTGGAGGGAAAACACATTTTACTGGTTGATGATGTAGTGACAACTGGAGCAACGTTGGAAGCCTGCGCTGAAGCTATTTTGAAAATTCCCGATACAACAGTTAGTATGGCAACGATTGCGATTACCGTTTGACCAAATATTGTTCTAAAAATATCGAGACTATTTCCTAAGGAATGGTTCAGCAATAAATTGCGTTTCTATGGGCCGTTATTTTTTTCTTCTGCAAGGCGAAAAACGTAGGCGATGCAACGTATCTACGAGGCTTTTCAACGCAGCAGAAGGGAAAAAGAACAACCAAAGAAATGTAAATTTATTTTTGAACCATTCCTAACTAAGGTCAGATGTGTGACTCGTCGAATTGGATTCGATAATAGGTTCGTAAAAAAATGAAATGCCAAAGCTTATGAGACAACTTCCATAAAAAACGCCTCAACACTACGACAGTAGCATTGAGGCGTTTTTTATAAGGAAAACTCTAACTTAGTATTACTCAAAAAATAACTTCCCTCTTCAATTCAAAAAATTAGCTCGAAAAACCTCATTATCAATCACTTTTCCTTCACTAATTTTTTGAAATCGGGAACTTATTTTTTGAGCGTTCCTTAAGCAGTCTTTTCTTCTTTCTTCACTTCTTTTCCTTCTTCTTTTGGCTTGTAACCTTTAGACGGTTTAGGTCTTGAGTTTCCGTAAGAACCTCTTGTAATTTTACCTTTTCTGGTCTTTTTATCTCCTCTACCCATATTGGTATTTTTATTGGATTTTAAAATTAGATTTTTTTTCGAGCCGCAAAAATAGGTTTATAAATCATTAATTTCAAAATTAATCCTTTTCTTCGACAAATGAAGCCACTTCAAATCTATTTTGACCCTTTTCCTGAGCTAACAACTAAGCGACTTCGTTTGCGATTCTTGGACTTGGAGGACGCAGCCGATTACTTCGAAATTCGTTCGGACGAACAGGTTATGAAGTACTTGGCTCGGCCAAAAGCACAAACAATCGAAGATGTCATCCAGGTTATTAAAAGAGTCCATGATTCTATTCAAAAAAATACGGGTATTTGCTGGGCCATTTGCCTCAAAGAAGATCCTAAAATTATCGGAACCATTGGTTTCTACAGAAGTCAACTCGAACATTTTCGCACCGAAATTGGCTATGAGATGCGCCCTGAATATTGGGGAAAAGGCATTATGAGCGAAGCGATGCGCGCCGTTTTAGATTATGTTTTTCATAAATTGAATTTCCACTCCGTCGAAGCCAATATCGACCCAATCAACAAAAAATCAAGCGGCATTCTCGAAAGAAATCACTTTTTGAAAGAGGCACACTTTCGTGAAAATTATTACTTCAATGGTAAGTTTACGGATTCGGCGATTTACTCGCTATTGAAGTCGAGACATATTGCAATGACTGGGCAGATGGAGTAAATGGTTATATGGTTATATGGTTATATGGTTATATGGTTATATGGTTATATGGTTATATGGTTATATGGTTCAACGGTTATATGGTTCAACGGTTGAAGAGTGAGGTGTTTCAACCATGAAACCATTCAACCATGAAACCATTCAACCATGAAACCATTCAACCATGAAACCATTCAACCATGAAACCATTCAACCATGAAACCATTCAACCATGAAACCA
>CALLVG010000162.1 GCA_938010715.1 uncultured Saprospiraceae bacterium | reverse complement strand
AAGCACTATTGCGTTGACCTAATTTATCATTGTAATCAGCCATCAATCCATTGTAGTTGGACATTGACTTTTCTAATTCCTCACCCGTCATTACTGGATTTACGATGACATTTAGACGCTCGTTTCCTTTTATCAAAGTCAAATCAAAATCTGTATTGGAAAGTGGTTTTACCTCAGCATCATCCCATTGTTTTTTCAACTGATTGGAACTGATGCCGCTTCCAGGTTTCACCTGCCACATGTTGTATTTGTTGAACAACTTCGCACTCTCTTCTGCACTTACTGTTTCCGAAGAAAGAATTTTATCACCCTGAAAATTGAAGTTGAAAACAAAATCAGAACCGTTTGCACGGTTTGGTTTCATTGGTTTCACCGGCATTGGTATTGAGCGCTCCAATTGAGCAAGCTCTTTTACTTTTGCTCTACCCAAATCAGCAATTGCTTGATTCTTGCTTTTGCTTTCAGGTAAATTTCTATCGACAATTTGAATATTATCTACGTTTTGGTAATTCCAATTTCGATTTTCTAAATCCAATTTATAAATATTGAATTTTGGCATTTCTTGACTGGCCTTCATCGGAATTTCCGAAATCAATTCAACACGGATTGGTTTATCCGGATTGATTTCCAATTTCTCTCCATCTTGCTCCGCGTATATTTCAACCATACCCGCTGATTCCAATTGGTAAGTTGTACCTGCTGAATCATATGTCATCGGAATACCTGAAACAAAGAAATCCACATAATCATGCATTTCTCTGTACTTAATTGTCACCTCTCCTGAGACAGGTTGACCATCCTTATTTTTGAGTGAATTCGCTTCAACTTTGTATTTAGAACCCGTTTTACTTTTGAATTCTCCACCTTTTTCAGCTACCAGTTTAGTAGTTGAAATTTTATTTTCTAAACCTTTGAGGGGAGGATTGACAAACGCTTGTTTTGCAAAATATTCTTTTTGAATCGTTTCAAAATCTGAACCTGTATTGTTCCAAAAGAAATAAAACATTGCTCCACAAATTGCAGCAGCAGAGGCCGCCGCAGACCACCACATTCTTCGAACGGGGCGTTGGGTAGTTGTCGTTGAGACCGTAGTTTTCTCAAAATCAGCCATTAGCTTTTCAAAATCCTTAAATTGCTCTATGGATTCGTCAGATACTTTGGGCGGATTAAATCTAAAATCGTAATTATGCTTCATATTCCAGTTCATTTGAATGGTTATAAAAATCTCAAACCATCACTTCTTACCGGTTATATTTTTTTATTAATCTTTTTCTTCATTCTCTCAAGTATGCGATAAGTTTTCATTTTCGCATTACTTTCTGTGATTTCCATTATTTGGGCGATTTCCTTAAAAGGTCGTTTTTCAAAAAATCGCATTTCAATTATTTTCAAGTCGTTTTCTTTGAGTTCTTCCAATGTACTCATCAAGGTCTCTTTCAGAAGTTCATAATCATCAGAGACATCAAATTCTATTTTCGCTTCCTCAGCGATTTCGGGAAAGTAGGAATCTTCGATACTTACTACTCTCCTTTTGTTACTTACTCTATAATACTGTCCCAATTCATTGGAAGCAATTCTAAACAGCCAAGATGAAAATGGAACACCTCTAAACTCATAATTTTTGAGTTGTTTTAATGCTTTCAAAAAAACTTGAGAGCAAATTTCAGCCGAGAGGTTTTGGTCAGCGGTTCTTTTTAATAAGAACTTGAAGATAGCGGTATAGTACCTGTTGTAAATTGGCCCAAATGCTCTCGGGTTTTCTTTAGCAGCTTGGATCTCAGTCCACTCATCTTTCATCTCAAGATCGCTGACAACTTTCATTTGTCCTGACTTGGATTCCTTGTTGCTACTCACAGGTCTTAAAAATATTATTGGTGAAACAGTTAAAAATGAAACGAATATCGAAGTCTGTCTTAATTCGGCGAATATACGCCAAAATGTAAACATAAAATTCAAGACAGACTTCGGATATTCCTAAATACCTCTGACTGTTTCAAGATGAATAATACAGTCCTTACGATAAGTAACAGTTTTAATAAAAAGATTTTTTTCAAAAAATAAAAAAGGTCAATTTTCAGCTTTTTTATACACTTTTTGAGATTATTCTACAGTTAATTACAACTTTTGCAACATCGATCACTTTACAACCTAAACAACGAACTTGAAAAAAAATCTCAGATATTTAATTTTGATTGTATTCGCTTTTACGAGTACGATTGCTTTTTGTCAAAAAATAGATTCCACACAGAAGTTCCTTAGAAAGAAGAACCTCTTTGGTATTCCTTTAGTCTTTTTCACACCCGAAACTGGTTGGGGTGGCGGAGTTGCAGGTGGGATGACTTTTTTGCTACCCAAGGAGCCAGATGATGGTAGAAGATCCCAGATTCAATTGGCATTTTCATACACGGAGCGCAATCAAATATTGGCATATTTTCCGTTTACTTCATATTGGAACAATTCCATAAATCAAGCTTATGGCGAGTTAGGTTATTTTGATTTTTCGGATCTATTCTACCCTATCGGAAATCAATTTGATGAAAAAGAACAGGCTACTTTTGAAGAAGAATACAGATTCACCTATCCACGTATTCGGTTAAATTATTTGCGACGGATTGATAATAAAAACTATCTCGGCGTGCGATATTGGTTTGATAATTTGACGATTACAGAAACCGAAGAAAATCAGCTTTTGTCCAGAGGTGATATTTTGGGAAGCGAAGGAGGAATCATTACAGGTGCTGGATTGATTTATCAATTAGATACAAGAGACAATATAAATTACGCCACAAAAGGTCAATACTTTGAAACTGTTTTATATCTAAGTGATGGTATTCTCGGAAGTGAATTCAATCATCGAAAAATCTATCTCGATTACAGAAAATTTTGGTCAAAAAATAAGCATATTTTTGCTTTGAATGGCTACAGCCGATTAACTTTTGGAAATGTTCCCTTTGATGAACTTTCCCTTTTGGGCGGTGCCAAACGAATGCGTGGTTATTACGAAGGATTCTACAGAGATAAATTGATGGGCGTTGTTCAGGGCGAGTACCGTTTCCCTATTTACTGGCGTTTTAGCGGCGTAGCTTTCACCAGTTTTGGTATGGTGACTGATAAATTTTCAAATATTGAATCTGAATATATTCGCCCCTCAGGTGGTGTTGGTTTGAGGTTTATGTTAGTTCCAAAAGACAATCTGAATATTCGAATTGATTACGGTTTTGGTCGAAACACTAGTGGGTTTTATTTGACAGTTGGAGAGGCCTTTTAAATCAAAAAAAAATCCTGATTCAGACAAAGGAATCAAAACAAAATCTTCTGTTCAATCTCTATCTCAGAGGTTGTTTCTTCTTTCTCGTTGGAAGGTTGTGGATCGGGAAGCAATCTTTTTATGAGTCTTAGTTTATG
>CALLVG010000161.1 GCA_938010715.1 uncultured Saprospiraceae bacterium | reverse complement strand
CTTATGAGTTTACGGGTGAGCAGCAAGAGCAGGAGGAGAATGCAGCATTTCTTTCTATGGCGATGTTGATTGCGATGTTTGCGATTTTATTGATTTTGGTGGCACAGTTTAATTCTATTTCAGCGCCAGTTATCATTGTGCTTTCAATTATCTTTAGTACGATTGGTGTATTTCTCGGCTACGTTTTCACCAATAGAGATATCGAAATCGTGATGACTGGGGTAGGGATTATTTCGCTCGCAGGAATTGTTGTGAATAACGCTATTGTTTTGATTGATTACATTCAATTGACCATCAAGCGACGCGCCGAAGAAAAAGAAAAGGCAGACGGAAGAAAAAGTTTGACCGCTGACGAGGTAAGAGAGTCCATCGTTTACGGAGGTTCTACTCGTTTACGCCCCGTTTTGTTGACGGCCATCACGACGGTCCTTGGTTTGATTCCATTAGCTACAGGTTTCAATATCAATTTTGCCACCTTGATTACTGACCTTGACCCACAAGTTTATTTTGGTGGAGACAATGCTGCCTTCTTCGGAACGATGGCTTGGACGGTGATTTATGGTTTGACTTTCGCGACTTTCTTGACTTTGGTTGTTGTTCCAGTGATGTACTGGTTAACCTTTAAATTGAAGAGCGGATTGAGCAATGTTTTTGGTAAGAAGGAGCCGCGAACTGTATAGTTGACTAAGAGTTACGGGTTGCGAATTTTGCAACTCGTGATTCACTTAAATAAATTATACTTCAAAAGCAGCTGTTCACGTCATATTTTTTTATTTTTGTGTAAAATAGATATTGAATATCTAAAATACACAAAATGATAAATAGGGCAATTACTGATAAAGTATTAGAGGCAAGTAAAAAAATGCCAGTTATTACGGTAACTGGCCCTCGCCAATCGGGTAAATCAACGTTGGTAAAGAAAATATTTCCAGAATACAATTATGTAAATTTGGAGGATATTGAAAAGCGAAATTTTGCCAAAGAAGATCCAAAAGGTTTTTTAAAAAACGTGGGAAGAAAAGTAGTGATTGATGAAGTGCAGCATGTGCCAGATTTGCTTTCATACATTCAGGTAGATGTGGATGCTCATCAAGCAGCAAGAAATTATGTATTGACGGGGTCGCAGAATTTGTTGTTGATGGAGCAAGTATCTCAAAGTCTTGCTGGGCGAACTTCAATTTTCAATCTTCTACCTTTCTCTTTAGGAGAGTTGGAATCGACGAAATATGCATTCGAAGATTATGAAGATTACATTATAAAAGGTTTTTATCCTCGTATTTACAACGAAAATTTGGATGCAAATAGTTGGCTTTTAGACTACATTCGAACCTATGTTGAGCGCGATGTTCGACAACTAATCAATCTTGCGGATGAAGACACTTTTCAACAATTTTTACAAATTTGTGCAGGTCGGACTGGGCAGATTGTCAACTTATCTGATATAGGTAATTTGGTGGGAGCCAGTTATCAAACTATAAAACGCTGGATAAGTATTTTGAAAACCAGTTTTATCATTTACACGCTACGACCTTACCACAAAAACTATAATAAACGAGTCATCAAATCCCCGAAGTTATATTTTTATGATACTGGTTTGGCTTGTGCTTTGATGAATATTCGTAGCAAAGAAGAGCTAAATATTCATTTTGCAAAAGGGGCTTTATTTGAAAATTTTGTCATTACGGAAATGATGAAAAAAGATTTTAACCAAGCAAAACGTGGTAATTTTTATTACTGGCGCAATAGTTCTGGCAACGAAATCGACCTGCTAATAGATAGAGGTATGAAAATCTATCCATTTGAAATGAAAGCATCTCGTACTGTCCAACCCAAATTTTTTAAGGGTCTCAATTATTTTAATGAAATTTCAGAAAATCCTGCATCACAATCATTTTTAGTTTATGGGGGTGATGAAAAACAGGAAAGAAGTTATGGGAATGTGATTGGTTGGAAGCATTTGGTGGGGTTGGATATTTAGAAGCTTTAGAAATTTTAAAATAAATCGAATAATATTTTGGAATAAAGTCTAATGACAGCCTCGATAATCAAAAATTATAGAGCATGAAGAGAATATTTTTAGTATTGCTATGTGCAATTTTATCATATACTTCTTTTAGTCAGAGTTTTTCTGTTTCATCTGGCGTGTTGTATAGTGATATTACCACATGGTACAAAGATTTTGCAGAAGGTAACGACGGGAAATTTGGTTATTATACATCAATCAACTACCAAAAAAAAGTTTGGAAATAAATGCACTTAAATGCGAAAGGTACTTTTTTTAATAAAAAGCCGCTTGAAGTTTTTGCGTTTGATTCCAACCCTGACGTTGGAATTGCAGCATTGTACACTTTTGGAAAGGTTCCTACTAGTAAACAAAGCGAAAATTTTGATGCTAATGAATATAAAATTTTGAATGATTTTAAATACTTAGGAATTGATGTAGTGCCAACATTTTCTATAAAAAGAAAATTCAAAATTGATATTGGGGTTGGATTTTTTTTTAGAAGATTAATCAATCCAGAGGAAGTGGTAGTTAGGAGAGAAGATATACCATTTTTTGATGCTTTTTTTGAACCACCCTTTTCGGTATCTGGAGAGGTTCGTTATGATGAAAATGAGTGGGGATGGACTTTAGATACAAGCATTTCATTACCAATCAATGGAAAAATGTCAATAGGACTTGAAGGAAGTTTTTATCACTATTTTGGCGGAATGCATGATGCTCCTTATTCTATTCCTCTTGGCAACCGAAAGTGGGTAGTCTTTACCAGTGGTATTAAATATTCAATATGCTTTTGCAAAAAAAGAAGATAAATCACGCAAATAAATTATACTTCAAAATCGCCCAAATAGCACGAAACCCATCCCGCCAACCGATTTTCTTCCCTTCCTCATAAGTACGGCCATAGTAAGAAATTCCCACTTCATAAACTCGAATATCTTTGATGCGAGACATTTTGGCGGTGACTTCTGGTTCGAAGCCGAAGCGATTTTCTTTTAGTTCAAGCGACTGAATAATGTCGGTGCGGAAGAGTTTATAGCAAGTTTCCATATCTGTCAAATTCAGATTGGTAAACATATTAGAAAGGAAAGTTAGAAACTTGTTCCCGATGCTATGCCAGAAGAAAAGAATACGATGTGGTTTTCCTCCCATAAAACGAGAACCATAAACCACATCAGCAAATCCTTCAATTACTGGTTTCAAAAGAATATTAAATTCTCGTGGATCGTATTCTAAATCAGCATCCTGGACAATTAAATAATCACCAGAAGCATGGTGGAAACCAGTCCGCAGTGCAGCTCCTTTTCCTTTATTGATTTCGTGCTTGAGGTAACGGATGTCCATTTCAGGGTGAGCAGCTTGATAGTCTTTTATCTTTTGTTCCGTTGCATCTTTGGAAGCATCGTTGATGACGATGATTTCTTTTTTGATATCGTTCACTAATTCCACTTCATTCAACTTGTCGAAAATGGTAATGATAGTTGCCTCTTCATTGTAGGCTGGAACGATGATGGATAGTTTTTTTATCATAATTAAGTGCCAAAACAAAAATTAAGTATAAGTAAATCCTCACTTCTTTTTGCTCTGCTTTCCGTTATTTTTTATTTCCGTATCAACGGATATGCAAAGAAAAAATGCCTTAATCAGAACAAAAATAAGCAAGAATTTATTCTATATTTATTTCTATCTCGGCACTTATTGACCGCAAAAATAGACGAACATTAATTCCTTCCTACTTTCTGATTGTATTATTTATGTCAAAAGATCAGTACTCTTTGCTTGAATACATTAAAAAGTAAGAAATACCCATTCTTTTCAAACCAACAAAAGCCTAATTGCGTTAACTTTGCGAACAAAAAATACTAATCATGGATACAGCTGTAAAAAGTCCAGTACTAATATACACCGAACAGACGCCTAACCCAGAATCATTGAAGTTCGTAACGAATCGAATGATTTATCAGGGAACGGCAGATTTTAAAGATATAGAATTTGCTAAGGAGTGGTCGCCATTGGCAACAGAACTTTTTAATTTTCCTTATGTGAAAGGAGTTTATATCTGTAATAACTTCGTAACGATAAACAAAGAGTTTAACTACGAGTGGAGTGACATCATGATGAAACTCAAAGAATTCATCAAAGGATATGTAGCAGAAGAAAAACCTCCTATCAAAGAAGGTTTCGCCGTAGCAATGGCAGAAATAGAGGCAGAAAGAGGCGTTAGCTACCAATACTCTGGCGACGATGCTGAGATTGTCAAAAAAATAAAAGACTTAATCGATACTTACGTTCGACCAGGGGTAGAAATGGATGGTGGAAATATCGAATTTAAAAAATATGAGGAAGGAAAAGTTTTCGTCATCATGCAGGGTGCATGTAGCGGATGTCCTTCTTCTTCAGTTACCCTCAAAGCTGGAATTGAAGGAATGTTGAAAAGAATGATTCCGGAAGTAACGGAAGTAGTTCAAGAGATGGGTTAATTTTAGACTTTCTCAAAAGAAGAAATAAAATGGTTTGCTGAACTAAGTTTAGCAAACCATTTTCTATTTTAGCGGAAATGAACTTTGCGTCTCTGCGCCTTTGCGTTCATCAAACAAATCGAGAAAATACTCCAACAATGTCGAAAACCTTCATCTTAGAAATTTCAAAAGGAAAGAAACGCACCAAAGCAATTCGCAAATCTTCCCTTTCTGTAAAAGATTCAAAATATTCGGTTGAAACCGTAAA
>CALLVG010000160.1 GCA_938010715.1 uncultured Saprospiraceae bacterium | reverse complement strand
ACAGCAAGTTGTCTTGAATTTCCAGTAACAGTTCCACCAGTTGCAGCTTCAGATTGTAGTAACAATTTGGATTACGAAATCCGATTGGATTATGGAAACAATGGAAGAATTGATTCTATAACCACTGGAAACAATGCTTCTGGAATGTACCCTAATGGTTATACAAGAGTAATGTTTGTTGTAAACGACTGATGTGGAAATTCAAGTTTCTGCGAAGTAATCGTTTACGTAATCGACAGAAAGAAACCAACACCTGTTTGTTTCAATGGTTTATCTGCTACTTTGATGCCTACGGTAAGTGGACATGGTAGAGTTACACTTACTCCTATGATGTTTAACAATAAGAGTTTTGATAATTGTACTCCAGAAGATAAATTAAAGTTCCTTTTGATTCCAAATAGATTTGACTGTTCCGATTTAGGAGTTCAACTCGTAAGAATGGAAGTAACTGATTTAGCTGGTAATATGGACTTCTGTGAAACATTTGTTGATATCCAAGATAATATGGGAGTTTGTGGAGGCACAACACTTCGTATCGGTGGAGGTATCAAAGATGAAATGAATGAAGGAGTTGAGAATGTACAAGTTGACCTTAACATTAGTGGTTCATTCTTAAATAGCTACTCAACAGATGCTGCTGGAAATTACATGTTTGAAAATCTTCCAGTTGGAAATGACTATACTGTAACGCCAAGTTTGAACAGCAACGTGACAAACGGAGTATCTACCTTTGACTTAGTATTGATTAGTAAGCACATCTTGAATGTATCTTTATTAGATTCACCATACAAGATGATTGCAGCAGATGCTAACCGTTCAGGTAGTATTACAACATTGGATTTGGTTGCGGTGAGAAAAATTATTTTGAGAGTTGCAAACGACTTCCCAAACAATAGCTCATGGAGATTTGTTGATAAAAACTTCGTGTTTTCAAACTCAGCAAACCCATTTGTTGCGCCGTTCCCGGAAGTAATGAACTACAACAACCTTGCTTCACCAATGGATATCAGTGATTTCATTGGAATCAAAGTAGGTGACGTAAATAATGATGCAACACCAAACGCAATGCTTGGAATTGATGACCGTACTTTCAACGGTACAATGACTTTTGCAACTGCTGAGCAGACCTTTAATGCGGGACAAACGATTGCAGTGCCTTTCACGGCAGATGATTTCTCAAGAATTATTGGATACCAATTCACAATGAATTTTGACACTGATGCACTTCAGTTGGTAGATATTCAAAAAGGTGAATTAGAAGGTTTGTCTGAATCTAACTTCGGTTTGACAATGGCGAACGATGGTATTATCACAACTTCTTGGGACAACTCAAAAACAACACTAAACGGTAAAACAGGAGAACTGTTTACACTACACTTTCAAACAAAAGCTGCAGGAACACTAAGTGAATTATTAAATATTAGTTCACAATATACTGCTGCTGAGGCTTATGCTGAATTGGATGGTAGTGATTTGGAAAGCCGTGAGGTTAAGTTGCGTTTCAATGAAACAGTGACGAACGGTAATGATTTTGTATTGTATCAAAATACGCCAAATCCATTTACTCAAAACACAACAATTGGCTTCGTAATGCCAGAAGCTGGTGAAGCTACTTTGACAGTTTTCGACTTGTCAGGAAAAGTGATCAATGTTGTAAATGGAGCATACGCGAAAGGACATAATCAGATTGTAATTGGCAAAAACGATTTTGCTGCGACAGGCGTTCTCTACTACAGATTGGAGACTGCTGAAAATACTGCAACTAGAAAAATGATTTTGGTGAAATAATTAATTAATTGTTTCTTTAATAACGGAAACCTCCTCAGTAAGTAGGATGACTTAAATAATCGTCATTTTTGACAGAGCAGATTTTTCGCTAATCAAAGCAAAAAATCTTTGCGTAGCCTCGCTACGGAAATATTTTTTAACGAAGAATAGTGGAAAATTTGTTTGTCATAAAATAGGTCGATTATTTGAGTTAACCTACTTAACTTTGAGGGGGTTTCTGTTTTTTAATTTTAAAATAAAAAGGTTATGCGTTTAGTATATTTTATTTTCATTGGATGTTTATTTTTTTCATGTAAGCCAAATGCTCCAGAAGCAGTGGTCACACAGCCTGAAAAACCTGCTACTGAGCCAATTAAACCAGCACCACCAGCGCTTCCAAACCAAAAGCCAATTGATGGCGCATGGGCCGATTATTGGAATAAAATGCAAGAAGCGGCAAATTCAAAAAGTCGTTCGTTGATGACCTCAATGATTGCTTTTCCTTTTCCGCTTGATGGTCAGATGATTACGGCAGAAAATTATGCGCCTTATCATAAAGAGATCTTTGATAGAAATGTTATTCAAAAAATCAAAACAACCAAAGCAATTGATATAGACTCCTACAAACTTTATGGCGCTGAGTATAACAAATCCTTTGCAAAACAATTAGGGCTAAAAGAAGGAGTGAAAGTCTATAAACTTGGAGTGATTAAATTTACACAGATAGAAGGCGTTCTAACCCCAATAGGTACTGATTTTTATCATTTTCCAAAATTTGAAAGAGGAGGTTTTCGTTTAGGTTGGATTGAAAAATCAGAATTATAAATTCTTAGTGATGATTAAAAAAAAATGTTAACTTCAGTTGATTCTTTTTCCCTTTACTTGCGTTACAAAAAATGTTACTTTTTTCGTAAAACTCCATTTTTGGGCCTTGGTAAAGAAAAAAATAACCTATTCGAAAACAACAACATATTCTTTACTCATTACTATGTCTTCACTCATCACTAAGTAAAACTGATTTAATAAATTGAGCCGTTGTGCGACGTAATTATTTCTTTTATAGAATCCAAAAAACCGTTGCATCCGCGGCGGCGGACGGTTCTATTTTTTAGCAAAGAGTAGCGAAAATATGTTTGTCATAAATGTGTCGATTATTTAAACCGTGCTACTTATTTATGGCTTAAGTTATTGGTTAGTTTTACTAATCAATCAACTTGTTCTTTCGCAGATTGGTGATAGTTTTTTTTGCTTTTGATTTGAAGCCAGCCGATTCATGGGGCATAAATTCTTCTAAAAGTAGCTTTAATTCATTGGCCAAATCTGGTTCTTTGAAACAGATGTTATAAAGGTTACTGATCGCATGAGCCCTTATGGCAACTGCTTCCGATCTGTTCTCTAAAGCATCAAAACAGATGTCTGCCAATTCTCCAATAAATTTATTTGGAACATCAATTTCAGAAAGAATCACAAGCATGTTTCTCTTATAAGCATCATGACTTGGGTTCCTAAGTTTTGAAATAATTTCTTCAAGATAGGGCAATATTAGATTTGGTTCGTCCTCATAACAATACCTAACGACCCAACTACCACGCTGCACTACTCTATATTCATCGTTGAGAATTAGGTTCATTAACACTTCAAATTTATTAGGATCCGAATTGATGTATTTTGTAATTCTAAGCGTCTGCGCTTTGGAGTGTTCTTCCAATAATGCTTCTTTAATATCCACTTCTTTTTCTAATGTTTTTATTTGAAAAATTGAAATTTCCTAAAAATTTCAACATCGAATTTTCAACTTAAAATAGAACAGACCGCTCAGTTAACTGAGTGGCCTCAAATCTACTAGACTTTCTTTTGAAATTGGTTGTAGCTCAAAAAGAAATGATTGTTTGCATACAATCTATTTCAAAAAAAGTCTAACACTTTTCCACAAAGCACCCATTCATCATAAGCAAGTATGATAAACTAAAAGTGGTGGTCAAATATTGGAATAGTAAAAGCCGATTTACATTCTTTGGGATCGGTTTGTCCGTGGGAGAAGAATTTGTAGGTGTGTGGTCTTTCGTTGTACTCTGATGTTTAGTGTAAAAATGTTCGGCTTAGTAGTACATTCAGTGTGTGTCAATTCGCAGAAGAATAAGTAGTTTTTGTTAGAAGCGACTTGTTTTTTGTGAACCAAAATTGGCTGCAAGAACAAGAACGCCACCCACTACAAATGCTGCGGATGCAATGTAAAGAATCAACATAAATCTCAAAAGTTTAAAGTATTCTCTAATACGGTTTTTCAATTGTGAAAAATGAAATACACTGTTATTTTTCACGTAGTATCTTCAAAGGATTCTTTTGGGTCGCTAAGATTGGAAAAATATATTTTATTACAAAATGAATTTTCCCTTTTCTAATGAATTGTTAATATAGTAAATGAATCCTTAATACACTATTTAGACCATCTATGGTAGATATGTCACAAATTTCTAAAATAAAGTTTTTTGAAAAGCCCTTAAAATAAACTCTTAGTTTTTTTAAGGTTCTGCAAAGAGAAGCACACAATTGCTCTAAGTTGAAAAACTGAATGTAGCCATCTCAATGTAGCCAGTCGTATTATTTGGATATGAGTTGAAAATTATATTTTGAGAAACGCTCGCAGTCCTCGCACTGAACATGCCACAGGGGTAATTCGTTTTAACAAAAGTTCTATGCTGAATCGAGTGGCTAAATCAATTCATTTAAAATTGGTTTACCCACTTCATTCGACATAGAGCCAAAGTTATTTGTGCTTCTAACCAAAATTATTAATTATGAAAATTACAGATGTGAATATGGACGCTGTCGCGATGGATGGTTTAGATCCAGTAGCATACGCTAACGGAGAATCGTTGACTGGAAAATCTGAATTTAGTTACAGTTTAAATGGAGAGAAATTTGTCTTTTCCAACAGAAAGAACCTTGAACGTTTTATGGAAAATCCAGAAAATTTTATTCCCAAAGTGGGCGGACATACTTTTGGGATTACACATTCCCAAGCGGGTGATGCGTTTGTGGGGAGAAAAACGTTCTTGGATCGAGAAGACTTGGCAGATGTTCCAATCAAAACCAAAAAAGATATACCAACGGAGACAGAAGAAAATGAATCTGTAGAAATGCAGAATTTGTCTGGTTTGTAAAATTGCATTGAGATATTTGAAAATTTTCAAATATATCAATATATCAAAACAAACTCCCCGCAACACTCGGCGGCGGAACATTCAAATGCTTGTAAGCCTTTTGAGTTTCCATTTTTTACTCTAACTTTTTAATATAGAATGTGTTTTGCAAAAAATTGATTATCAGGCAGTTAAGTGCATTATCCCCTCCGTTTGGGTGGGATAAGATATTCATTCTATGCGCTTTTGTTTATCTTGAATATTCTGAAGCCTATCTTGTTCGTATCTTAGTGTTTCCATTAAATTGTCGATGTTTTTTTGAGTATAAAATTCATCTAACATCATGTTCTTTTTCATTTCATCAATTTTCATTCTTTCGTAATCAGCCATGAACCAAATTTTAAATCTTGTACTTATCCAAGTCATAAATTCCAACGAAACTTGGAAAGTTGCCCATGTACCATTTTTTCCTCGTTGAACACTTACAAATGGGCTTCGCAATTCTCTTTCATAATCACCAAGCGAAAGGGAATTACTGTTGTCAAGTACTCGCTCTTTAAACTTTTTTGCCTTCCTCGGTTGAAATTTCGGATTGTATTCCTCTTC
>CALLVG010000159.1 GCA_938010715.1 uncultured Saprospiraceae bacterium | reverse complement strand
TGAGCGCCTCTTTTTTTTGTTCTTAGACAAATCCTGTGAATTAGGTCAGTCCAAAGTGAAAATTTTCTCTTCTTTATCATTCAATAAATTTTTCACTTCGACCTGACCACAGAATTTGTCTAAGAATGATTTTCATTTTATCTTTTAACAATAACCTCACAAATCAATGCGGCAATTTATCCCTCAAAGCACCATAAACATACGCTCCAAAAACACCACTCGCAATAATCACAAAAATCACCCAAACGCCGTGTCCAACTAATGTATAAAGTGGGCCAGGGCATGCCCCTGTCATCGCCCAACCGAGTCCAAAAACAGTACCGCCGAAAAGCAATCTTTTAACCTGCATTTCTTTCGCTTGCAGCTTCAAAGGTTTTCCTTCATAGGTAGTCAAACCCATCTTTTTCATTAAGAAAATACCAAGTGCACCGAGCACTACTGCTGTCCCAATGATGCCATACATGTGGAAACTTTCAAACCGAAACATCTCTTGAATTCTGTACCAAGAAACGGCTTCTGATTTAGTCATGATGATTCCGAAAAGGATTCCGAAGAAAAGGAATTTTATATCTTTCATTTTATTTATTTTTCTATTAAAAATCGTATTCGGTAAGCGAACTAATGAGTTCCCTTCGCCTTCGCTCAGGTTACGGCTTAGCAACGACTTATTTTACAATTTTAAAATGATAGGTAACAATAAATGAGTCATCACCAACCCACCAATAAAGAATCCAACAACTGCTACCAGCGATGGTAATTGCAAATTGGACAAACCACTAATCGCATGTCCAGAGGTACATCCTTTTGCCCATCGCGTACCAAAACCGATAAAGAAACCACCAATTATCATAATGATAAATCCTTTCAAAGAAAGAAGGGTTTCAAAATTAAAAATATCACGTGGAACAAATCCCAGTCCATCCGCTTTGGTCTGCGGGGTTGCCACCCCAACCGACGACAAATAGTCAATTGTAGATTGAGAAATTTGAACAGGTTCAGGGCTTTGTAAAGTGGTCGATCCAATAAAACCACCAATCGCTGCTCCTGTCAAAAAAACCAAAATCCAAGCCTGTGTTTTCCAATCGTAATTGAATAATTCAATTTTCTTACCTGCTCCACCCATCGAACATATCGTTTCAAAAGAAGTGGAAACCCCAAATTTTTCACCTGAATACAACATGATAAACATGAGACAAGCAATCGCTGCGCCTGAGACCGCCCAATGCCACGGTTGACTGATAAAGTCGATAATTGATAAAATCATATTTATTTATTTTTAAATTATTTATTTGAATTTTGATGCTGTTTTTTGACATTTGGTGGTCAATATCGTGACCGTTGTATAGAGGATTCATGAATCCTCTCTACGAATCTCATGATAAACCATTTTTACAAATTCTATAATGAGGATCCTTCAAATGCCCCCATTGCATGAATTACAAAATATAAACATTTTATTCCTCTTCTTCGTTCGATTGAATCGCCAGTGGTGTCCAAATATCAATCGAATCATCATCGCGACAATCAAAAGCTTCTACCGCATCCTGAATATTCATAAACTGATTTTCAGGGCCAATTTGCCGCATCAAACCAGCTTTTGTAAAACGGTCACGTACTAGTCCCAACGTACCACTTATATAAAAATAGATTCCTTTATTTTTCAAATAATGTAAGACCTCCTCCATCGCATGCATTCCAGTAGAATCAACGGTCAAAATACTGGACGCATCCAAAATCAGCACTTCTAAATCGTCCTCCCTTTTCTTAACAAATTGATAAATTCTCTTTTTGAAAAAATCTGCATTCGGAAAATACAACGAGCCATCAAACCTCAAAATCAATATTTCTTTATTTTGAAGTGCCTCTGGAAAACGCTCCACATTTCTAAAATAATCAGTATCAGGAATTTTGCCCAAAACTATTATTGGAGGAATAGAAGATAGGTAAGTATTTTGCAAAACGGAAAGAACCACACCTGTCAAAACACCCAATTCAATACCCACCGCGAGCGTTACCACAAAAGTGGTAATCATCATCCAAAAATCACCGCGATGAATTTTCCAAAGCCGTTTTGCTTCATTATACTCAAACAATCCTTTGATGGCCAATAATATGATCGATGCCAAAAGTGCCTCTGGCAAATAGTAAAACAAAGGCATCAAAAACAGCAATGTAATCGAAATCAACAATGCAGTAACAATTGAAGAAACCCCAGTCATCCCACCCGATTCGTTATTGATGGCAGACCTTGAAAAACTCCCAGAGGTTGGAATAGATTGAAAAAAGGAACCCACTAATTTAGAAATTCCTAATGCAAATAATTCTTGATTGGGTCGCACTTTATAATAATCATGCTTAGACTCAATTGCTTTGGCAATGCCAATAGACTCCACAATCCCAATCAATGTAACTGTAAAAACAGTAGGTAAAACCAATTGGATATTTGCGATCGAAAATTCAGGAAAAATCAATTTTGGAAGTCCTTGTGGCACCGCACCCACGATACTTATTCCTTTTTCTTGTAGTTGTAATATATAGACCAATGCAATCCCAATCAGCACCGTCAGCAATGCCCCAGGGATACTTTTATTTATTTTTTTTAGGATGGTAATTAAAGCCATTCCACCCAACCCTAATCCCAGAGCCAACAGGTTGGTTTCAGAAATGTGAATCAACGCATAAATAATAGTTTCATAAAAATAATGGAGCGGTGGGATTGAAATTCCGAGCAAATACTTCAATTGACTTGCAGCAATAATCACTGCTGCCGCCGAGGTAAACCCAGCAATAACGGGATGCGAAAGAAAATTAACCAAAAACCCAAGCCGCAAAAAAGACATTGCTGTCTGAGCAATTCCTATCAAAAAACCAGTCAAAATCACGAGTGAAAGATACTCCTCACTAAACGGTTCAGCCACCTGCCCAACCCCTGCATAAATCAACAATGCTGAAACCGCAACTGGCCCAATCGACAAGTGCCGCGAGGTACCAAGTAAGGCGTACAAAATCAGCGGAACGATACCCGCATACAAGCCATAAATCGGCGGCACTCCCGCCAATAAAGCATAAGCCATCCCTTGAGGAACCAATAAAACTCCAACTGTTATCCCTGCCACCAAATCTTTCCGAAAAGTAACCTTTGAGTAATAGGAAAGCCATTCGAGTGCGGGTATGCGTTTTTTTAAATTCATATCGTAACGTGGAGCGGTACTCCGCGATGTCGCTCAGAAAGCGTTTTTTTTTAAATTATTTTTAAAGGGATAGATTTTTTTGATTCTTTGAAATTATTGCATAAAGATCACGTAACGTGGAGCGGTGCTCCGCGATGCCGCTCAGGGAAAAGATTTTTTTTCAACCCTCAAACTTACATTGAGCGACTTTTTTGATTTTTGCAAAATCATCGCGGAGCAACGCTCCGCATTACGTGTCACTTTAACTTTTTTTTCTTCTCTTTGATAATCTTCAATTCTTCTTGCTCAAATCGCAAAACTTCCATTAAACCATCTACTTTTTTCTGTGATTTCCATTCGTCAAATTCAAGTAATGAGTGTAATTCTGCTTCTTTCATTCTTCGGTAATCCTGAATAAACCATACCTTAAACTTTGCACTTAACCACATCATACAGGATGCAGCGATATCAAAAACTGCCCAAGTACCGCCATACCTTCCACTTTCACTTTTCATAAAAGGTGTTCCAGTTACTCGTACATATTCTTTCACACTTCTGCTATCGTATTTTTTACCAAATTCTTTTTCAATATCAATTGCCTTGGCCTCTGGATTGAAAGATTTTTCATAAGCCTCCAAAAATTCTAAAGTATCAGGATTTTTAAACCAGCGATATAAAACTTTACTACTATCAGCATTTGACTGATCAAAATTTTTAACCAAA
>CALLVG010000158.1 GCA_938010715.1 uncultured Saprospiraceae bacterium | reverse complement strand
TTTTACTGGCAGCGGAGAGTAGTTTTACGATTTGTGAGTTCATTGCTACTTTTTGGAATAAATATGTTAAAAGTTTTGAATGTAAGGGGGGGGGGATCGTATTTATTCTTTTCATTTTAGAAACTATTACTGCTTTACTAACAAGTCTAGAAGAGTGTTTTTACAACTGGTACAAACTGTACCTTACAAATACGTACTTAACAAAAGGCTGCTGCGATCAACTTGCAGGCAGAAAGCAACAGCCAATTTTTTAAACATAAATTTAAAATCGAAAATTATGAAAAATTTTCTAAGAATGAAATTTGCAAAGTTAAGATTTGGGCAACAAGCACTTCTGTCCAGTCTTATAATGATTGTGTTGTCATTTACTTTCTTGACATTCCAAAGTTGTAAAAAAGACATATCAGTTGTCCCCGTCTCTGATATTACAAATTCTCAAGAACCAGAAATAACAGAATTTGTTCTTGAAGAAAATAATTACGAAAGCATGGTAAAAACTGCAGCAGTTGGAGTTTTTGAATTAGCTAAAAATCAAACATTTAGATCGAAAATCAATGATTTAATTGCTCTGCAGTTTGACGATGACGATAACACTTTACTCAAAACTGTCTTCCAAGAAGTACAAAATGATAACATTGATATGATATCTGAGTTTCAAAATTCTATTAACCTATGGAAGCAAACTGTTGAAAAAATTGATCAGATTGAAAATACCAAATATAAAAACGTAGTTATCTATACTGATGAAGACAAAATCAATGGAGTAATTAGCGGTTTTAATTATCACACAAAAAACAAAGTTTACATTCAAATTTATATTCCCTTTATCGAATTGGTTGATTTAAACAGTACGCCTACAATAGTGTTAGGAATGGAAGACGAATGTAATTCTGATGGTTACGTTATTTTAGATGATGAGATATCAGTAATTAATGTAGACGAAGAATTTGCCAGGAATAATTTAGTTTGGGTAATTTCAGTAAACGAAACTGTTGACAATGAAGGTAAGGTTCCAAACCCATTATACTGGGAAAACGATTCTTCGCAAGGCCCTACGGGTACAGTTAATCCACGAATTTCATTAGACAATGCGGTTAACCTATCTAAAATTAAAATTACACACAAGAAAGAATGTTGGTTATGCGGTAAAGCAGAAGTCAGTATAATTGTACCTGCGATAATCGGAATACCGAATGGTTTCTGCGACGAAACAAAGATTTCCCAGCATATTCCGATCAGAAAAGTTAGTAGAAAAGAAATTGGAGATACTATCGAGTTAAAAAATACTATAATCTTTCCAACTTCAGAGTTCGATGTAGGTAATGTTGAAATGACTCCACTAAGATGGTATGAAGATATGGGTTGGATATATTTTGAAAAAGATAGAAGGAGAAAATATGAAAGAAATGAAGCTATTCCTCCTTGTGCAAAAGAATATACTTACACTTCAAAACAAACACCCTATGGAATTGAAGGGTTCTTTTATTTAGGACCAAGAGATATTTGGGATTGGCATGAAGAAGGAATGTTTGAATATAATGGTGATATAAATACTCCTGCAGGCTCAGGGGTATATTTCAAATTGAAACGAGTTGATTAAATAGATTTCTTCAAAACAGGTGTGGGAAATCTAAAATTTTAGGTTTCCCACATAAATAATTATTATATGAGGTTATTGGTAGTTGTTTTTTTCTTCATAAAGATAATGTATTTAAACGCACAAACATTTTTTTCTTCCAGTTTTGGAATAAGAGGAAACTTTACACAGTACCAAGATATCAATGTTGAAGGTTACAATGATATCCATATTGCGTACAACACATTAATTGGCTTTGAACTGGGATATAAGTTAAAGAAAAAACCAATTTCTTTGAGTACTGGGTTAATTTTTGGAAGGTTTTCAGAAACTTTTCGTTTTGTAAATACAATTACTGGAGATAATTATGGTGTCCGAGATTTTGGACCAATACACCTACCTTACAAAGTTTATGAATTTCCATTAATGATAAGTTATCCAGTGTATAAATTAAAAAACAAATTTAGATTAGAAGTAGGGCATGGTTTTTCAACATATTTTACTAATGATAACGATATTTTCTCTGGAAAAGATGGAACACTCATGATATTTAGTGAAGATGTTAATGATTTGGCAAAACTCGAGTATATTGCTATACGAATTCAGTACAGTGAATTTGGTTTTTCGTTTAATAATAAATTATTTCTCACCTATCCTGTTTCAAATAGGATAAAACTAAATATGGAATTTCAGCATGCAATTGGGCTAACACCTGGTCAAGGATTTGTCTTTCTTTATGATATTAGTAATAGTCGATTTCGCGATATAGGAGAGGCTTTTACTCTCTCAAAATGGGATAATTTCAATTTAAGATTCGGTGTTCAATACTCGCTTTAGTCAAAATGAAAAAATGATTGGTAGCCCTACTTTTTCAACCTAAAAAATTCCTCAACCAATTTATGAAAATCCATCAACGTATTGTCTGAAGCAAATCGAGAGGTGGTTACATTCCGATGCATTGTTTGAATCTTTGAAAGCAAATCAGTTGGCACTTCTGATTTCAGATTGAGTTTATTTATAAACTTTTCATCCCAGTCCTGAACCGCTAATCCATATCTATTTTTGATAAAATTTTGAAGGTATTTCATTTTTTGAAAAATAACCTGTCGTGGATTTCCTCTTTGAAAATGAAGTTTACCAATCGTATCAATAAATTCTAAAGAAGTATTTTCTACTGGCTGGGTGACGGGTATGATTCTTTGGCGACGTTTTGCTCTGAAAATCAAATACAACAACGCCATACCTATCAACGTGTACCAAGCCCATGCAAGTGCTGGCTGACTCAAAATATACTTTAAGGGCGTTTCTTGAAAGCCTTGTGGTGGCGAGGAAGATTTGCCTGTATTTATTTGATTTCTGCGACGACAAACCCCTTCTGCAATATGATGTTTTACATCCCAGTAAATATCACCTGGTTGCAAATGAGATAGTACCTTTTCGACATATTCCAGATTTTTCTCTTTTATGATATGAAAATTTGTAAACGCCAATGGTGTCGAGTGCAAATAAATCTGCCCGTCGCCATAATTGATTTTCATAAAATTCATGTGCTCCGAAACCGTACCAATTTCAATTGGGCTAATGAAACTATCACACAACATTCCTCTGCTGATGTAAGTCCAACTGTGGCTCATTTCGAGTTTACCATTTCGATAATACTGTATTGGATAACCTTCTTCATCGAATAGTTCAGGATGTATAAAATCCATCGTTACTAACGAATCATAAATCTCATGTTCGACCTGAAAATCATCTAATCCCAACATATAACAGGACTCAGGAATCGCAGCAGCTAAAAAATCATAAGGAATCGATTTGCAAGAAAAGAAAGCTGTATTTCCATTAGAAACAAAATCAAGCATATCATTAATTTCTTCTTCTCGATAAAGAAAAGCCTGACCAACCATTACATAATTGGAATTGGTTTCTGATCCGTCAAAAACTTTTTCGAAGCGATTCTCAACACGAATAAATTCATTTTCACCAGTATAACTTTCTAATAGTTTTTCGAACAGATCAATGCCGTATGGTTCTTTGCTTTCTAATTCATAACTTTCATCCCAATCGAATTTTTGTTTCTTTTTTCCACCAAACATAGCAATCAAACCCAAGAGCAGTAAGACTCCTACGACAAGATAGATTATAGACTTGTTTTTTTCATCGCTCATTTCAAAAGTCAAGATAGGACTTTTCTTTGAATTTCAGTTTGATAAAAAATTGTTTAAGAAGCGAGTTTAGAAGCGAAAACTTGAAGATAGAGTTTCTGATGAAGTGAAATTTGTAGCTTAAAATTACTCTACCCGATGGTTTTAGAATAGCCAAGTGTCGGACACTTATTGTTATTAAAATGAGAAGAGGAATTAGCATTTTTATCCTCTAATTATTGAAAGTGTCCGACACTTTTTACCTTTTACACTTAAGTACAAAATCATCGGGTAGAGTAGCTTAAAATCTATTTTTAAACAACTTCTTTTTAAACTAAAAAAAGGCTAAGCCTACCGAATTGGTAAACTTAGCCCTTGAGGTTTTGAGTGCTTATAAATTATTAGTTGGTAACTGTTAAGCTATACTTCGGAGTTGGGTTCAATGGGCAGAAGTATTCGTATTCGCCTGCTGCAAGTTTAACGATACCTGTCATTGAGCTATTTCCGTCAGTCACAGGCGCCTTCACATAAGCTGTTTTGATATGATTGGAAGCGTCATACTTTCCTTTTGGTACAAGTACAAATCCAACTTCACGATCAACTCCATCATTAGAAATCTCGAATTGGTAACTTCCCTCAGATACAGTTAAAGCTTGAACTCTAAAACTTCCTTCTACTTGACTTAGTTTTATTTGGTCAACGTTATCAAGAACAGTAATAGAATATTTAGGTGTCTTATTCATTGGGCAGAAATATTCATATTCGCCTGGTGCAAGTTTTACAATATTGGTAGCAGAAGTCATTCCTGTTGCCACTGTTTTTTGCACATAAGCTTCTTTGATATGATTGGAAGCATCATACTTTCCTTTTGGTACTAACACAAATCCAACTTCATTCGCTACGCCATTATTTGAAATATTGAATTGATAATCGCCTTCTGCGAGCGTAAGTGATTCAGTTGTGAATTTACCTTTTGTTTGCTCCAAATCTACTTGTGCAACTTGTGCATTAAGAAATGAAATACTCATTACGAAAAGTGCTACTAAAATTGATTTACCTTTTTTCATCAGTTGTTTATTTTTTTTTAAAATAATTAAATATTGTGATGCAAAGGTGCGGTCATTTTAATCTAATCTTAGTGGCCATTTTTCCCTGATAGTTGACTATTCTTCCCATTATTTTGGGGTATAAAAAAATGGTTATATGTTAATCAGAGTGGGTAACCAATTAAGGAATGGTTCAAAAATAAATTTGCTCGTGCTGTTCTCTGAACAGTCACGAATGAATGCAAATCTCCAGATTTGCGGAATTCAGAGGTATAGAATAGGATTGAATTACAATTCCTCAAATCTGGAGATTTGAAAAATTACGTGATGGTTCAGAGAACCACACAAGCAAATTTCTTTGAAATTTGATTCACTACCCATTCATTTCAACATAGAGCAAAAAAAAGGATAGCCTCACGTATGGAGACTATCCTTTTCATTTTGTTATTTTAAGAAAAAGCTTACGCCAAATCTTCTCTAATTTTATTCAAAGCAGAACCTTTTCTTACCCACTCGATTTGAGCTTTGTTGTAAGTATGATTCACATCAAATTCTTCTGCTGTACCATCTGAGTGGCGCAATCTG
>CALLVG010000157.1 GCA_938010715.1 uncultured Saprospiraceae bacterium | reverse complement strand
GAAACAAAGAGTTCCTCTCCAATTTCCTTGTAGGATTTACTGGCATCGTTTGTCAAAATGGAAAGAATTTTTAAATCTAAATCATCTGTTTTTTCCATATTTCTCTTTTTGAAAATTTTCAACAAAAGTGGATTTATTTTGAAGTATTTTTCAAAATATGGATGGATTTAATGATGGGTTAACAGTTATCAATAGATTGTAAAAATAAATTCTTCTATTTCATCACTACCAACTTATCTTTTTTAAGAACACGTCCATTTTCTCTTATTTGATAAAAGTAAAAACCTGCCGCCAAGTCCTCTAAACTCATCGTTTAAAAAGAAGAGTTGATCACTAAAGTCTTTACCTGAATTCCTCTACTATCAAAAAGATGGCAAACTGCTTTTTGAGGAAACTCATCTCCAAAATCAATATGAAGTTGATGATTGGCGGGTAAGATTTCCTTATAAAAAAATTGGTCAGCGTATTTACTACGAACGAAATCGTCACATTGAGAATAAACGGTTACTGAAAGAAAGAAGAAAAGAAATTTTTCATTTATTTAATTTTAGTTAGCAATTTATTTATAAATATAATAATATATTTTATTCGCTATTTCTTTTTCCACCAAATACTATGAGAAAACATCAAGGCATCTACTCTATTTCAGATTTTGCAATTTGAATCCGATATTTGCCGCTCAAAATTTCAAGTAACTATCCATGTTAATAAAAAGAATTATTCCACTTTTGCTGTTCACTACACTCTTTTCCTGCAAATCGCAGCACACGAGTCAAGGAAGCAATCACCAATACAACAATGCATTAGTCAACCAAAGCAGCCCCTACTTACTGCAACATGCCCACAACCCAGTCAACTGGTATCCGTGGGGCGACGAGGCATTGGAGAAAGCAAAAGCAGAAAATAAACTGATCATCATCTCAGTGGGGTATGCCGCTTGTCACTGGTGCCACGTGATGGAGCACGAATCATTTGAAGATACCGCTGTCGCGAAAGTGATGAATGATAATTTCGTAAGTATCAAAGTGGATAGAGAAGAACGACCTGATGTCGATGAGGTTTATATGACTGCTTGTCAATTGGCGAGTGGACGCGGGTGTGGTTGGCCGCTTAATGCGATTGCCCTACCCGATGGTCGCCCAGTGTGGGCAGGCACCTATTTTCCTAAAAAGAAATGGGTGGAAGTACTGGAGTATTTCATCAAATCAAAAGAGGAAGAATACGACAAATTAGAAGAATACGCAGGCCAGTTGCAAGAAGGAATCAAAAGCTCCGACAATATCACCTTCAATGGAGGTGATATCAATTTTACTAAAGACCGTTTGCAAAAAGCAATGGGTCAATTTCAGGTGACGGCCGATGGTAAAAAAGGAGGCATCAGAGTAAGCTCACCAAAATTCCCAATGCCAGCAGCTTGGGAATTTGCGATGAAGTGGCAACATTTTAATCCAGATCCGAAAACCGAAAAAGTACTCAACGCAGCACTCGACAATATGGCAATGGGAGGCATCTATGATCACCTCGGTGGTGGCTTCGCTCGATACTCCGTTGATGACGAATGGCATATTCCGCATTTTGAAAAGATGCTTTATGATAATGGGCAATTGGTCAGCTTGTACAGCCATGCTTACCAATCGACTCAAAACCCGATGTACAAACAAACTGTCGTCGAATCCCTACAATTTATCGAACGCGAATTGATGGATAGAACAGGTGGTTTTTACTCTTCGCTTGATGCGGATAGTGAGGGCGAAGAAGGCAAGTTTTATGTTTGGAAAAAGGCAGAAATTGATTCGATTTTGGGAGACGAAACAGCTTCCAAATACTTTGCTGAATATTATGATGTAAAAGGAAGAGGCAACTGGGAACATGGCAATAATACGCTGATAATGAGAAAGTTACCCGCTGATGTTGCTAAAAAATTAAAAGTATCAGAATCAGATTTAAAGACCTCAATTGATGCTTCTCGCAAAAAGTTAATGTCTGCGCGAGATAGTAGAATTCGCCCTGGTTTGGATGATAAAATTTTAACTTCTTGGAACGGCTTGATGCTCAAAGGTTACTGCGATGCCTACCGTGCTTTTGGCGATGAACATTATAGAAAAATTGCCATTCAAAACGGTAACTTCATCATTGATAAAATGATGCAAAAGGATGGCCGATTGAATCGAAACTATAAAGATGGCAAATCGGTTATTAACGCATTTTTGGATGATTATGCGAATGTCATCACGGCTTTCGTTGCCTTATACGAAATTACTTTTGATGAAAAATGGCTCAAAAAAGCAGAAAAATTGACTACCTACGCTATCGAACATTTCAAAGACGAAAAGACTGGAATGTTCTTTTACACCTCCAAACTCGACCCAAAACTCATTGCTCGAAAAATGGAATTGACCGACAACGTAATTCCAGCAAGTAACTCCATGATGGCCCGTGGTTTATTTGCACTCGGCACCTATTTGTACAAAAATGAATGGAAAGAAATGTCCTCACAAATGCTCCACAATATGATCGGTCGATTTGATGAAGGTGCAGAAGTTGGGTTTTATGCCAATTGGTTTCAGCTTTGGTTGGACATGGTCAATCCGCCTTATGAAGTAGCAATGGTTGGAGATAATCACGATGCTATCCGTAAAGAAATTTCTACAAAATATATCCCTAATGCCTTTCTTTTGGGTGGTAAAAATGAGGGTTCATTGGAACTTCTCGAAGGCAAACTTTTAGAGGGAGAAACGATGATTTATGTTTGTCAAAACAAAGTGTGTAAGTTGCCCGTAACAGAGGTTGAAAAGGCATTGGAATTGTTTTAAATTAAAAAGAGATACACGGTTTAAGGTTCACGGTACACGGAGCGCTATACTATTGATTTTTTCGTGTGTCAAATCATAACTTTCCGTCTATCGTGTACCATTCAACCGTGAACCAAATAAAAAATACTTGAGAAATGAAATTAGATTTTAACAAGACGGTTTACTTGCAGATTGGTGGAGAGATTGGAAAAAACAATTCTTTGCCTCTCAAATACTTTGCAGAACTTTCTAAAAACCTGCAAACCTTGGTTGATACTTTGGTAGAATTTGAACTGCCAGAAGACGAAGGAATTGACCGCAAAAATTTCCAATTAGAATTGACTGATTTCAAAGAAAATGACTCTGCGATTCCTGGGTTTAGTTTTACGAAAGATGTGCAATCGGTGATTGGAGGAGATGCGTTGAAACAACGTGACCAAATTTCGAAATCATTCGAAAAACTCATCACTGTTGCGAACAAAGGAACTTACCAACAACTCGACGAAATCTTCCCTGACGCTGACCAACGAAAAAAAGTAACCAAATCTCTTTATGGCTTTGTCAATAGCTTGAAAACGCCAAAAGTGGCATTCGGAAATTTTGATACTAAAAAAGGATTTAAATCCGATTTTTCTGTAAAGAAATTTCAAAGAGAGGTTTGCGATCAACTTTTGGAAGTCGAAAAAATCGTACACGAAATTGATACTGAATACGTTTACGGGCGTATCAAACTCACCACTCAAAATGGAAAAGAGCGCAAAGCAATCGCCGAAATTTTTGAAAGCGGAGCAACCAAATTATCTTACGTTTTTGAAAAAATCGAATCTGAAAATCGAAAATTTGAATTAACTGCTCCACTCTACTGCTCCATCGAAAAATCAGAAAATGAATTTTTGATAGCATCCGAAATGCTCAATTTATCTGAAAAAGGCATCACTGAGGAGGAGGCTGTTCTGCAATTTTCAGAAGCTTTCCAAGAGCAATTTCAACAATTACAAAACACCAAATACAGCGACCTTTCCGAAAGGCAAAGAGTTGTCAAAACCTTTTTTACCGTTTTGGTCAAGAATGAGACGGGAGTTACCGCTTAAAGTGGCTAACTTCGTATTCTTCTCGTTTTATAAAAAAAACCTGAGTACAGGACAAAACATAGGTTTACTAAACTTCGCTTTCGCTAAATGCTCTGATTTCAATAATTCTATTCGCGAGTTTTTTGAAAATTAAATTTAGTAAACCTCCTATTTCACTTTTGTCCTGGACTTAGAAAAAAAACAATATCATGAAACAATTCACTCTACTCCTTTTATCCATTCTTTTGATTTTTTCTTGTGGAAAAGACGATGAACCAGAAGCTGCTTGTTTTGAAAAACCAAGAGTAAACGATGCATCAATTACTTGTGATAATTTTACAACTCCAACTTGGGCTTGCTCGCTTGAGTCTATTGGCGTTCACACATTAGATGACAACAGCAAAAGTTTCTTACCATTCTTTTGCAATACGCGTAAAAATATTTTTACTTACCGAGGAAACGGAGGAGCGATTAAAACTTTCGATGTAGATCAAAGAACTTATTTGCGAAATATAATTGCTTACGATAGTGGTCAGCCATGCCCAAATAGCAACACCCAAAATACGGCTTACTGTATTGATTATGAAGAAGCCAATATTAGGATGGTTTCAACTGATGGAATTTCGATTACAACTTCCGTTTACACGCGTCCAGATTTTGAAAATCAATCTGGTAACAATGCCGGAGATTTTTTACAAATCGCAAGAATCGTAAACGGAAATTTTATTATTGACTTCTTAGCCGTTGCTGCTCAGAAAACGCTCACTTTTGAAAAGACTCCTGAGCAAGAATTTTACCCTTCAATTGAATTGAATGGCACGACCTTCAATGAGGTTATCAGCGTTGATATTTCCAACTCAACAACAAGAGGAATCTATAAATATTATTATACCAAAGCCCAAGGGATTGTTGGATATGTAGATAGTTTGGGTTCGCTTTGGGTCTTAGAGGAGTAAGCTAAACATTCTGACTGAACACAAAAGGCAATTGAATTGAATCAATTGCCTTTTGTGTTTTTGATGGTTTGATGGTTGAAAACCAATTGATTAAGCAAAAAATTATGGCAACCATTTAACCATAAAACAATTTAAACCCTACCTAATCAACCAATTCACCCAAAAGAAGACCACCAAATAAACCCAAAGAATATCCAAAAAATGCCAATAAATTGAAATCAATCGAAGGCGCAATCTTTTAGCTGGATCAGAAAAGTAAACCAAAACCGTCACAGGATCATTCATTTGTTTGCGCGCTGCTTTCAAGAAAAGCATCAAAAAAGGAAGCCCTGCCACCACGTGTGCAAAGTGAACAAACGAAATCAAATAGAGATATGAAGTCGAATTATCTTTTCCAATAAAATAATCACTTGCCAACAACTGGTACCAACCAATAAATTGTAAAATCAAAAAGAGAAAGGAAAGAATGACCGTGTAGAGAATCATCTTTTTATAGCCATCTGTATCATCGGCTTGGAACATTTTCTTTGCTTGATGTAGCGTATAACTACTTCCAATCAGCACCAAAGTATTCAAAATAAAAATTGACGGCAGTTGGACGGGCGGCAAATCCGCCTGTACTCGCGTGTAAATAAACGCCGCAGAAAGCGATAGAAACAGCGCACAAATCCCAAAAAGCACCAAAAACATCAAAATATTGTAGGGATGGAAGTTCAAATTCTCATATTCGTCAAAATATCCTTTATTTTGATCTTGCATATTATTGAGTTTAAAGTTCAATGTTCGAGGTTGAATGTTCTAAGCGATATGAAAGTTACGTTCAACTTTCAACATACAACCTAAAAATTTTAACCTATTATTAGAAAACCTAACCACAAAAATTGAAAAACTGTTTTAATTGCGGGGCATTATTATTTGAAAATGCGCGATTTTGCCATGATTGTGGCTCTCGTACACTTGTTGAAGAAATTTCTTGCATTCATTGTAATACCGCCAACCTCATGGGTGCTAAGTTTTGCATCGAATGTGGCAATTCCCTTTTCGAAAAAAAGAAAAAGGAAACACCTGTTGAAGAAGAAACTATCTTCAACACGCCTCCTCCCAAAACGGAAAAGGAAACTCCTAAAGGTAGTACTTACTCCAATGCTGCCGAAATTTGGCAACTCAAACAATCCTTTTTTGATGCGTTGAAAAAACGGGTAGAAGAAGAACACTATCCTGCTGAATACAGCAGTTATGTCCACCGAATAGAGCAAAGTGGCTTCCACGAGGTGCTCGACATTAATGCCCGTAATGTTTATGATGTAATTGAACAAAAACGAAAAGAGAAAGCCCCTCAATTCAAGTTAGAAAGTTACAAACATGTGGCTTTTGAAAATTTGCTTGACCAATTCATTATCCAACATTGTCAAGATTTGAATCCGATACCCTTACCAGAAAAGATTTTGATGTATCAAAATGAGGAGGACATTGACATCTTCGATATGGTACTCGACTACCTTGATTTAGAAAATGAACCGGAACCGTCTTATCTCGACTTTGTCAAAATGCCACTCAAAAAATTGGAAAACGCAAGCAAACGATTTATCCAATCTGAAAAGGACGAAAAGATATTTTTCATCTGCGACCAAAGTATTGCGGGAAGTTGCAAAGAAGGATTTGCGATGACGGACCGAGCGATTTATTGGAGAGCGCATCTGCTCAAAGCTCAACGGATTGATTACAAGCATATCATCTCAGTGGTAAGAGAGCAAGAGTGGTTACTTATCAATGAACAGTTCTTCAACGTAAGCCCGTCTATCAACTTGAAAATGATGAAGTTATTGAAGAAGTTGCAACGCACTGTTGAGTAGGAGTAAGGAGCAGGTTTCGCCGCTTTTCAAGGGTCAGGTTGGAATTTGCTTCGTAATTTTTCCGTCATTCGCTTCTTGTCTCTTGCTTCTTGTCTCTTACTTCTTGTCTCTCGTCTCTCATCTCCTATCTAACCGCTCAAATCTCTCCATAAAACTCCTCATTCTTAAAAGGAATCAAAGCCATGATCACTGCTGGCTCATACAACGTTTGGCGGGTCATCACATCACCAGTCAGAAGACCAATAGCGCCACTTTTTTGTTTGGTATTGGATTGACCAAAGACTAAATCATCTGCGTGGCCAAGTTCCATTCCACTGTCCACGAGTTCCATTATTTTTTTTGGTAAGAAAAAGGAACCCGTTTTGCCTTTTCCCGAAAGGGACTCGGAAAGGACATAAATCCAGGCAAAAGCTTCTCCGTTTCCATCCATTTTTTCAATTCCGCCTTCTACACCGACCCAAAAGTCAGCGGTTGGTATTTCTTTCTTTGCATTGTCTGCTCGGTTGATAGCGCCATTCATGGTTTCACGGTGCGTCATAGGCTGGTCACTCACCCCAGAAGGAACGCTAATCCCCTGAAAATCAAAGGATTGCGTAGGAAACATTTTTTCAAAACCTACCTTTACTGCAGCTATTTTCACGGGGTTTTTGGAAGCAACGATTACTTTTTTTAACATTGACTTAGTCTTGACAATAGTTTATATAAATCTCAAAAAAAGCGCAAACTTATAAAAATATGAGGTTCTAAACGTAAATTTGCTGATTCGACCTTTCCGAATGAAACATTCCTACCCTATTTCAATAAAACATATTACAACAATATCTGATATCATGAAACAATCAATCTTATTGATTTTAGCGGTACTTTTAGTTTTTGGTTCTTGCAAATATAAAGAAACCAAAAGTGCATTGAAGCACGGTGATGTTTTAAAATCATCTATCGAAAATTTTGAGAAAGACCGTAAGAAACTTTCTACAAAATTGGTTGCCAGTCTCGAAGAAGCAGAGCAAGATCTGACTGCCGAAGATCCTGATTTACCGAAAGTCTCCAAAGACTTTGAAAAGGATTGGACTTCTATTATGAAGCGTTACAATGATTTGCAAAAAGGTTTTGATAAAGTAGGAAAAAGTTCGGAAGCGTACTTTGCAAAATTGGACGAATTGAGCAACAACATTAGCAAAGAATCGCTCCGAAATGAGGAGCTTCAAAAAAATCAAGTTTTGCGCAAAAAGTGGGACAAATCCTATATTGAAGCCAAAGTCAGTGTCAATAAAATCACTGAAGTATTGGAAGCAGGTAATGATTTTCACATGGTTTTGGTAGCAAGTTCTATTCGTCAAAAATTGGAACAGAATGTCGATGAATTGAATGTAATTGCAGAGCAAGCAAAAGCTCTACTTGGAGATTTGGAGGCATTTACCTTAGCAGGAAGAGAATTAGTAGAAGGATAAATGAACGAGTTGAAAGTTGAATATTCAAAGTTGAATGAATCGCTCATTAGAACGTTCAACTTCAAACTTTTAACTCCAAATTAATTTACTCACACCAATCTACTTGTAAGCATTCCCTGAACATAACTCAAGTAGGCTATAAACTTACACTTAACGATGAAAATCCTCCCATGTATTTTCATGTTGCTCATGATTTTTTCATGTAGTAAAGATCTTAACGATTGTGCGCTTCTTTGTGGCCAATATGATGGCATCTCAAAAGTCACAGTCGAAAACGCCGGCGTAGATGGCCGTGATTTAGTTACTAAAAATCCAAGTATCCTTTTCATCAACCAAAACGGTGATGCATTCGAAATTGACGGATTAATTTTCACACTCGATAAAGATGGTGATTTCGAAACCTTCGACACACCCGAAGGCAAAGAAAAAGTTTCTATCCATTGGGAAAACAATCGTTTGATTCTTGAAGAAGAGTTTGGCAACGGTATCACCTCTCTTTTCGAAGGAGAAAAAGTGGAATAAAACCAAGTTGGAGGTTGAAAATTAGAAGTTGAAGATTGAACGAGCCGTTCAAAAAACATTCAACGTCAAACTTTCAACCTTCAACTTTTAACAGTTTCCAAAAGACATATAAACCTCTTAGTGTTGAAAACAGTAAAACAGATATAAAAAACTCTCGTTAGAAAACTATAAATTCCACTTTGAAGCATTTCCTTTGCTTCTATTCGAAGTTGTTTAAAAATATAGAATGAAAAAAATCGGTTTAACCCTATTTGGTCTGCTCATTATCCTTTCCCTTTCTGCGCAAACCGCAACCATAACTGGAACGATTACAGATGGCACTTCTGGCCAGCCAATTGACCTTGCAGCAGCTTTTATTCGTACTGAAAACATCATATCAGAAACAGATGAAAGTGGAAATTACACCTTACAAGTTCCTGCTAATCAAGCATTTGAGTTAGGTTTTTCAAGAATCGGTTACAAAGAAACAGCGGTCATGATTCGTCCGATGAAAGCAGGTACGACTCGAAAGATTGATGTAAAACTGGTTGCTTTTGAAAGTGGATTGGAAGTCGTCGTTACCGAAAGTAGAATTGAAGATGCCGGTATCGTTCGCGAAAACATGGAGCAACTGAAACTCATTCCTTCCACGACGGGTAACC
>CALLVG010000156.1 GCA_938010715.1 uncultured Saprospiraceae bacterium | reverse complement strand
ATCTTCTTTAAACGGACGCCCTGGATCAGAATGATAAACGTAATCCGTAGAAATCTGAATCAAAGGAATATTTCGCGTCAAGCAGGACTGCGCTAATTCTTTTGGGCCAATGACATTGATTTTATGTGCCATTTCTTCATTACTTTCGGCTTTGTCAACGGCAGTATAAGCGGCGCAATTGATGCAGTAGTCAGGTTGATTTTTTCTAAAATAATCAGCCACAAATTGTGGATTGGTAATATACAATTCAAAAACATCTGTCCACAAAAATTGATATTGAGGATATTTCGCCTCCAATTCTTGAAATTCTTTTCCGAGTTGTCCGGCTGCGCCGGTAATTAATATCTTTTTCATTAATTCTTTTCTATGTATGACTATCCAATGTAAAGTCTGAAAGGCTGAAATCAAATAGAATAGAGCATCGCCCTATTTTATGAATTTTGACAAACCTTTGCATTGAAGGTGCGAAATCATTTTAATTATTACACACTTTCAGCGCTTTTTCTCTCATGATGAATTAAACGGGGCGGTACCCTGTCCTGATTGATACAAACCTTTCAGCTTTTTTCACGAGAAAAAAAACTGTAACACAAAAATAGGTCTATTTTAGAGTAAAAACCATCTACCTTTTTGGGAAAGGTCGCGTATCAATTTTCTTTCAGATGATATATGTCTTCATAATTTCTACCCAACCCATCGTAATCCAATCCATATCCAATCACGAATTTGGTTGGAATTTCAAACCCGATATATTCTGGTTTTATAGGAAATTGTAGTGCGCCTGGTTTTATCAAAAGTGTGGCTAAACTTATCGACGCAGGTGATTTTTCTTTCAAATCATTATAAAAATGATGCATCGTTCTACCCGAATCAACAATGTCTTCAATGATGATAATATGCCGATTTTTAATGTCAACATCTAAACCGATAACCGTTTTTATTGTTCCAGATGACTCAAGGCCATGATAAGAAGTTAGTCTAATAAAAATGATTTCGGATTCTATGTCGCAGGCGCGAACGAGGTCTGCTGCAAAAACAAAAGCACCGTTTAAAATCGCAATAAACAGTGGTTTTTGTCCTTCGAATTTATTTGAAATTTCTTTTCCAATCTCATCTATTCGCTGCTTTATTTGAGCGGCGGTGATGAATGGTTCAAAAGAAAGGTCATGTAGTTTGACCAATTTCGACATTGTGGTATAGTTTTTTTACAAAAAATAAAGGTACAGTATTTTACAAAATACAGATAAATGAAGGGTAGAAAAGCACTTTTATTATATCTACCTTTGCGCTGGTTTTCAAGGTGTCTCTCAAGCCCAAACTCTTAAAAAAATATATAGATGAATAGTTCGAATGGCGTTGCAAACGCAAAAGTAGATAAATATCAAGCTCATGATTATTACGGTGTCGATGATTTATTGACCGATGAGCATAAAATTGCTCGTGATGCAGTGAGAGCATGGGTAAAGCAAGAAGTTTCTCCGATTATTGAAGATTACTCTGAGCGAGCAGAATGTCCAAAGCATCTCTTCAAAGGATTGGCGGATATTGGAGCTTTTGGCCCGAGTTTACCTGAGAAGTATGGTTGTGGTGGCATGGATGAAATCGCTTATGGCATCATCATGCAAGAGTTGGAAAGAGCAGATTCAGGAATTCGTTCGATGGCATCTGTTCAAGGGTCGTTGGTGATGTATCCAATTTATAGATTTGGAAGTGAAGAACAAAAAATGCACTATTTGCCGAAGTTGGCAAGTGGTGAATATATTGGTTGTTTCGGCTTGACCGAACCTGACCATGGTAGTGACCCAAGTAGCATGGTGACCAACATCAAAGAAGATGGCGACCACTATATTTTGAACGGTGCTAAAATGTGGATTACAAATTCACCGTTGGCTGACATAGCAGTGGTTTGGGCAAAAGATGAAGAAGGAATCATCAGAGGTTTGATAGTGGAAAGAGGTATGGAAGGTTTTTCTACGCCAGAGATTCATGGTAAACTTTCGCTTCGTGCATCTATCACCGGTGAGTTGGTTTTTGAAGACGTAAGAGTTCCAAAGAAAAATGTTTTACCCGGCGTGAAGGGACTCAAAGGTCCTTTGTCTTGTCTTTCTAAAGCGAGGTATGGTATTGCATGGGGAGCGATTGGTGCAGCGTTGGATTGTTATGATTCAGCACTTCGTTATTCTAAAGAAAGAATCCAGTTTGGAAAGCCGATTGGACAGTTTCAGTTGACACAGAAAAAGTTGGCAGAAATGATTACCGAAATCACAAAAGCGCAATTATTGGCGTGGAGACTCGGTACTTTGGCCAATGACGGAAAAGCAACGCCTGCTCAAATCTCGATGGCAAAACGTAATAATGTCAACATGGCATTAGAAATTGCAAGAGAAGCGAGACAGATTCACGGTGGAATGGGCATCACAAATGAATACCCGATTATGCGCCACATGATGAATCTGGAAACAGTTTTGACTTATGAAGGAACGCATGACATTCATTTGCTGATTACGGGTATGGATGTAACTGGATTTAATGCGTTTTCATAACCTTAAGATAACTTTATAAGAATACGAACAGTCACATTGAACAATATTAGACCTCTAATGCGTTAGTTATTAACTGGTTATAACAAATTTAACGTTCTTAGACAAATTCTATGGTCTGGTTCGAAGTGGAAAATTTATTGACTAATAGAGAAAAGAAATTTTTCACTTTGACCTAACTCAAATCGCAGTATTTGTCTAAGAATCAAATTTTTTTAGTAAAAAGCCAATTTGATGTTTCGAATTTCAATCATGTCTTTTTTTTTGTTTTTCTGTTTTGTGGCAGTGGGACACACCCAGACTGATACAATTAAGTTGACAAACCCTTCTTTTGAGGGAAACCCATTGGAAGGTGGTTTACTGAATTATAAAAACAAATTTCCAAGAGGTTGGACAGATTGTGGTTTTCGCGGAGAAACCCCTCCAGATGTTCATCCTGTGGCAAATGGAAGTTTTAGCGTAAGTAAAGCACCAAGTGATGGGAACACCTACATAGGAATGGTCGTGAGAGATAATGATACTTGGGAACAAATTTCTCAAAGATTGACTCGCCGTATTCAAAAGGGTAAATGCTATAAATTCAGTATTGATGTAGCAAGGTCAGAGACTTATCTAAGTCAAAGCCAACTGACGGGTAAACCTTCCAATTATGTAAAGCCAATTAAATTGAGAATTTATGGAGGAACAGAAACATGTGGCAAAGAAGAATTGCTGGGTGAAACTTCTTTAGTAAAAAATACACGCTGGTTATCTTATGCTTTTCGATTTGAGCCCGTCGCAGATTACACACATATCGTTCTTGAGGCATTTTACAACACACCTACTCTATATCCTTATAATGGTAATATTTTGATCGATAATGCTTCCCATATTGTCGAAGTACCCTGCGATGGAGAGGAGCCAGCAGTTGCTGCAGTAGAAGAACCAAAACCAAAAGTCAAGGAAGAACCACAAGTGACACCGCCAAAAATTGTAAATATATCGCCAACGAGAAATGATAAACCTAAGATTTTGAAATCCTTGGATATCAAGAAAGTAAGAAAAGGCCAGACGATTAGAATTGATAAATTATATTTTGATGCCAACTCCTCTGAAATCCCTCTTACTTCACATCCAGTGTTGATTGAGATTTATGATTTCATGAATAACAATAATAATGTTGTGATTGAAATAGGAGGTCACACCAATACAATACCACCACATGCCTTTTGTGATAAACTTTCTGCTGAGCGAGCTCGCTCAGTCGCTTTCTTCTTGAGAGACAAAGGAATAGCGGGAAAACGTTTACTTTACAAAGGGTACGGCAAAAGAAACCCTTTGACACTTGACACTTCGCAAGAAGGAAGAAAAGAAAATCAAAGAGTCGAAATAAAAATATTGAGTGTAAACGGTTGATAATGAAACCGAATGCAACTTGATGATTATTGTAAGGTGTCTTGCTATTTGCAAGTTATCGTCCTCAATTTCTATGAATTATAAAATTAGGTAGTCAATTTTTTCAGGTTAGCTAATATTCTTTTTAATATAGCATTTGTAAATATGTTATACGGAAAAAATCTTAAATGTAATTTTTTATGCGTCCTATTAGAGTAAAAATTGTAAAAGAGAGTAAGGAAAAATTAACAGTAATGATGATTGCGACCAACCGAGCGATGCCGGTAAAGCGTGATGAGTTTGAAGCAAGGTTGGAAGAAGGTGTCTATGAATTAGTAGAAACACCGCCCCCGCCACCTGCACCGGAAGAAGAGGATGAAGAGTAATCATTCAAATTTATCTTGATTTTTAGATACAACCTGAACAATTCTAAAATCCCGAATCACTTAAAGTGGTTCGGGATTTTTAATTTTATATTGAGATAAGATTTTTTTCGTTCTAAAACAAAAAACCTATGTCCAAAAATATCATCACCATTCTCACACTTGTCCTTGCTTTCGGATTAGGCATTTGGGCAATGGATTGGTACCACAAAAAGACTGCAGCCAATGTCGAAGAACAATCCACGGTTTTATTAGAAAAGATAAAAAAGGTAACCAAATTAATAACGGTCGAAGGTCACTTCACGGAGATCTATAGCCACAAAGACCATTATTATTACGACATCAGTCCTTTTAGAAAAAAAGCCTTACTGCGCGTAAAAGCAAAGGTTTCTGTTGGTTACAATTTAGGAAAAATTAAAATTGAAACACGACCAGAAGAAAAAAAAATCATCATTAGTCAATTACCAGAACCGACACTGATTTCAATTGATCACGAAGTTGATTTTTATGATTTACAACAAGGAACTTTCAATGCCTTCACGGCGAAAGATTACACTGCACTCAACAAAAAAGCCAAGAAATACATCGAAGAAACTGCTTTGGATAGCGAATTACTTACCACTGCAAAAGCGCAAGCAAATACGACTTTAGAACTAATAGAATTTATAGCGGAAGGTGCAGGTTGGACAGTTGAAATAGAACAAAAAAAGGTGATTGAAGAGCCAATATTAACAAATTAACGAACCTCATAAGTCATCAATGATGTATATGCTTTTGCTGGAAAAATAGTTGTAAACAATTGCGCCCAAGAAAGATTGCTATAGCTAACTTCTTCTTGCAGCTCTACTTTTCTTCTTCCTCAATAATAGCAAGGTTGATTTTTTCTAAGTGAAATAGAATTAATAAAATATACAAATTAGGGGAAGTGATTTTTTTATTTAAAACCTTTAAAGAGAAAAAGGACGACCATAATTGTATATTTTATTGATTTCGTTTCACTAAAGACATCTATAAACGTAGAAGAATGTATTTTTCAGTTCTTACACTTTTACAAAATTAATTTGAACTGTAAGGAATCTTATAGAAGCGCCTTTATTCGATTTAGAGTACATCAATCCAAATTAAAATTACAATATTGCCTGCTTTTTAAACGAAAAATCTATTTTTAGGCAGTTTTGCTAACAAATTTGTTTTTAGCAAATTTTGAGGTCGGTTCGAAATCGAAAATTTATTGACCGTAAGGAAAAAGAAAATTTCGATTTTGAACCGACACCAAGTAAAGTTGAAAAATTTGGCTAAAAATCAATAAAAACTTTTTATGAGTACAAAAGCACTTAATAATCAGCCCCAATTGTTTGGGCACCCTATTGGCTTGTTCGTTCTTTTTCTGACGGAAATGTGGGAGCGATTTAGTTATTACGGAATGAGAGCAATTCTTGTTTTGTATCTTGTTACTGCCACAGGAGGTGATAACCCTGGTTTGGGGTGGTCAAACGGAGAAGCATTGGCGTTGTATGGCTGGTACACGATGTTTGTGTATGTTGCCTCTATTCCTGGGGGAATTTTAGCGGATAAATTTATTGGACAGAAGCGAGCGGTAATGGTTGGAGGTCTATTACTTGTGGCGGGGCATGGGGTTTTAGCAGTAGAAGCACTTTGGGCGTTCTATACGGGCTTATTCCTAATCGTTCTTGGTGTTGGATGTTTGAAACCAAATATCTCAACAATGGTAGGTGGCCTTTACGGCAAAGGTGACAATCGGCGAGATATGGGTTTCTATATTTTTTACATGGGAATCAATTTGGGTGCTGCAGCATCTGCATTGCTTGTCGGTTATGTTGGAGAAACTATCGGATGGCATTATGGATTTGGACTTGCAGGAATCGGTATGGCATTGGGCCAATTGATTTACATGTACGGTCAAAAATATTTGAAAGACGTAGGAAATTTAGTGACAGAAGACGATGAAGAAGGGGCTCCCCGTCCAGATTTGATTGGAAATATTTTTAAAGAAAAAAATGCAACTATCGGATTTGCGATTATGCTTGCGCTTGCGGCTTATGTTTACTTCGTTCAAGGAGCTTGGGATTACGCATTATTGATAGCGGGTTTAGCTTTTGCGGTCGGTATCGGTATTGTGATTTATAACGACGGAAACGATATCGAAAAAGATAGAATCAAAGTGATTTATCTTTCCTTTTTAATCATTATTGTGTTCTGGGGTTCGTTTGAACAAGCAGGTGGCTTACTCAACATCTATGCAAAGGAAAAAACGGATTTAGCTTTGGGTAGCTTCACAGTTCCAGCATCTTGGTTTCAATCCGTTAACGCAATTTTTATTTTAGTTTTTGCAACGATAGTCGGTTCGTTTTGGACTTGGTGGAGAAATCGTGGAAGTGAATCTTCTTCTATTTTCAAAATGGCAATTGGCGTAATTATAATGGGTTGGGGATTCCTTTTCATGTCGAAAGCAAGTACAGAGGTAGGATACGACGCAGCAGGAGCAGTTACTGAAAAATCAGCAATGACTTGGTTAGTGCTTGCTTATCTTTTTCATACCATTGGAGAACTTTGTGCTTCGCCAGTTGCATTATCGTTTATCACAAAATTAGCACCTGCACGTTGGGTAGCTTTCATGATGGGAGCATATTTTGCAGCGACAGGGCTTGGGAATAAAGTTGCTGGTCTGTTAGGCGAATTTTCGGAATCAGTAGGCGAATTTGGCATCTTTACAGGAATAGCCATTTTTTGTACCATATTCGGAATTTTGGTTTTATTTTTAATACAACCATTGAAACGTTTGACACATGGTGCGGAAGATCAAGAAGGAGATTCAGCGCACTAAAAAATAAAATTTCAGAACATTCATAATTAAAATCAAACTAACTTAAAACTTATGTCGGATAAAAATTTTGACTTAATAGAACAACAAGGCTCCGTTTTAGGACATCCGTCGGGGCTCTTTGTACTGTTTTTCACAGAGATGTGGGAGCGTTTTTCCTACTATGGAATGCGTGCCTTATTAGTGATTTTCTTGATTAGCTCCATGGATGATCCAAATCCAGGTTGGAGTTGGGAAAGAGAGGATGCACTTTCTCTTTTAGGAACTTATGCTTTATTAGTTTACTTGACACCGATTGTTGGTGGTTATATTGCCGATCAAATAATTGGGTATCGATATGCGGTCGTTATTGGAGCGCTGCTCATGACGGTCGGCCATGCCTCTATGGCAGTTGAGACGCCCATGTTTCTCTACATCGGTATTGCCTTTTTGATAATTGGAAACGGATTCTTTAAGCCTAATATGACTTCTATTATTTCAAAAATGTATGATAGTCATCCCGAGAAAAAGGATGGCGCATATACCATTTTCTACATGGGAGTAAATGCAGGGGCGTTCCTCGGCATCATGCTTTGTGGATATTTGGGAGAGAAAGTAGGATGGTCATTTGGTTTCGGTTTGGCCGGTATTTTTATGTTTTTTGGAATGCTTCAATTCTGGTTTGCAAGTCCTCTTTTTGGTGATATTGGTATGAAACCAGAACCTAAAAAAGCAGAAGAAGTTGTCTTGGAAGCAGGTGACAAATTTAATCCTTTCACATTAGTTGATAAAATATTAATTGGCGGGTTTGCTTTGATGTCACTACTTTGGATTTTTAATGATCCATTGACTAAGATTGGTGAAATGCCACTTGTAAGTGAGGGAATGGCTAATAATATTTTAGCAGCCATGGGAGTATTGCTATTCACAATTCTTGGAATGCGAATAGTTCGTTACGCACCTGTCGTAAGAGACAGAATGATTGCCGTTGCCATTTTTGCATTCTTTACAGTATTCTTCTGGGCATCTTTTGAGCAAGCAGCGGGTTC
>CALLVG010000155.1 GCA_938010715.1 uncultured Saprospiraceae bacterium | reverse complement strand
GTGGATTATAATTTCGAAACCATCAAACAAGCGATTTCAACCCAAAAAGCAAATGGACATTACGCTGCAAATGAAATTTACGGAACGGGGGACGCAGGGCAGCAAATTGCTCAATTGCTCACAAAAGTGCCGTTGACTTTTTACAAAAAATTGAGCTATTAATAGAAAAATGGATAAATGGTTTGATGGCTATACGGTTAAAAATCGTAGCCATCAAACCATTCAACCATAAAGCCATCTAACCATTTAAGTGCTTTTCAACTCCATACAATTCGCCATTTTCTTACCGATAGTTTTCGCTATCTATTGGTCTGCCTTTCGCGAAGGCGAACAAGTTCGGCAAAAATTGAGGTGGCAAAACGCATTTATCGTACTCGTCAGTTACTTATTTTATGGCTGGTGGGATTGGCGATTTTTGTCGTTGATCATTTTTAGTTCCACTGTTGATTTTTGGATCGGACAAAAGATGGAATCCCATTTTGCGAAAGCAGAAAAAAGTCGAAAACAGTTGCTTTGGCTTTCGCTTGGAGTCAATCTCGGACTGCTCGGCATTTTCAAATATTATGACTTTTTTATTAGTGAATTTATAACCGCTTTCGCGAAAATGGGCGTGAACCTACACGTCAGCACTTTGCGGATCATTCTTCCTGTTGGAATCAGTTTTTACACTTTTCAAACCCTGAGTTATACCATTGATGTCTATCAAAAAAAGCTGCCTGCCGTGCGCGACTGGACGGTTTTTTTTGCTTATGTGAGTTTCTTTCCGCAGTTGGTCGCAGGACCGATTGAACGAGCGACGCAACTCATTCCGCAATTTTCGCGAAAGCGAGCATTTGACTATCAACAAGCGAAAGACGGTATGCGTCAGATACTTTTGGGACTTTTCAAAAAAGTAGTTATTGCCGATAATTGTGCAGGACTTGTGGATCGTATTTTTCAATACCAAGATTCGTATGGCACAGGTGGATTGGCGTTGGGTGCGTTTTTATTTGCGATTCAGATTTATTGTGATTTTTCTGGCTATTCGGATATTGCAATCGGTACGGCGCGGCTTTTTGGTTTTAACCTTATGCGCAATTTTGCCTTTCCGTATTTCTCGCGAGACATTGCTGAATTTTGGCGCAGATGGCATATTTCGCTTTCGACTTGGTTTCGTGATTACCTGTATATTCCGCTGGGCGGCAGTCGAGTGGAGAGTCGAGGTAAACTGATTCGAAATATATTTATCATCTTTTTGGTAAGTGGATTTTGGCATGGTGCCAACTGGACTTTTTTGGCTTGGGGCGGATTGCATGCTTGCTATTTTTTGCCCTCTATTTTGCTCAACAAAAATCGTCGTTACCTCAATACCGTCGCTGAAAATCGTTGGCTTCCTTCGGTAAAAGAGACTTTTCAAATGCTTTGGACCTTTAGTTTGGTTTGTGTCGCATGGGTGTTTTTCAGAGCAGAAAGTATTGGAGCGGCGGTGGATTATTTGATTTCGGCAGCGACCAATTTTGAATTAAACAAACGACTTTTTACCAAAAATATCTACTTATTCCTTTGCATAATTGTCCTGTTCGTAATCGAGTGGCTACACCGCAATCGGCAACATGGATTTGAATTTGATGATCAAAAAACGCCACGATTTGTGCGCATGATGATTTATTTATCCGCTGCGATGGCAATTCTGTTGCTATCGCCTCGCGCACCTTCTAATTTTATTTATTTTCAATTTTGAAAAAATTTCTTTCAGAACTTTTGATGTATTCGTTGTTGTTGCTTGCGCTCAATTTCGTCTTTGGTAGTTGGTTGAAAACCTACGAAACAGTAGATTTAAAAAACGCAAGAATCTTCTTTCCAGAAATGCGTTGGGACGAATTTTATGGTTTGAAAAAACCGATTGATATTTTGATTATCGGTTCATCTCATGCTTTCCGCGGATTTGATCCTCGTGTGATTCGAGAAGAGATTCCTTCCAAAGATTCAATGGTTTTTAATTTTGGAAGTGCTGCGCAATCGCCTGTTACGAGCTATTTTGTTTTGGAAGAAGTCCTAAAATATCATCGCCCAAAAGTAGTGGTGATGGACGTGTATGTAATGGTTTACACGAGCGATGATCAAATCATACATGGCCGCCCCATCTTATCACCGATGAAGTGGAGCGAGAACAAAAAGCGATATCTGATGAATGGATTTTCGTTTGATGAAAAAGTGAAAATGCTGCTATTTCCAACATACGTTTATCGGCATAATTTGAAAAATAAACGCAATAAATTATTGGGTAGAAAATACATTCCCAAAGCTGATTCTGAATATGCGGAACTGGGTTTTGCATTTAGTAAAGATACCTTGCCACTCGACCGTTTGTACAATGACAATCAGTTCAATCGGTTTGAAATGCGCGTCCAAGACATCACTGAAAAAAATATTGAGTACACCAATAAAATCATTGATCGCTGCAAAGAATTGAATATTCCACTTGTTTGGATGAACTCTCCCGTGCCGGAGCATTCCACCAAGCAAATCAAAGAATTCAACGATATTTATCAATACTTCAACAAATGGGCAGCCGAGCGAAAGGTTCCATTTTATGACTTTAATATTGAGCGCATTCCAGCCTTAAAAGATGAATTTCATTACTTTGATGATGATCACATGAACTACGCTGGTGCCAAGATATTTTCCGCGAAAGCGGCAGAAGTTTTAAAGAAAGATGGCATTTTAAATCAAAAATGAAATAGAAAGATGGTTTCATGGCTACATTCTTAAATTGTTGCCTCTCAACCCATAAAGCCATCAACTCATATAATCATGAAAATCCTCGGACTCATACCGGCACGCGGCGGCTCAAAAGGCGTTCCCAACAAAAACATAAAATTGTTGGGCGGCAAGCCGTTGATCAACTATACGATTGAGGTAGGTTTGGCTTGCGCCGAAATCACGAAATTAGTTGTCTCGACGGATAGTCCAGAAATTGCAAAAATCAGTAAAGCAGCAGGTGCGGAGGTTCCCTTTTTTCGTCCTGCTGAATTGGCAACCGATACCTCTCCTTCGATTGATACGGTGATACATGCTGTGGAATTTTTTGAAAAAGAAGGCAATCAATTCGACGCCGTTTGTTTGTTGCAACCGACCTCGCCGTTTCGCACAGCAGAGGAAGTTCAAAAAGCAATTTCAACTTTTATAGAGAAAGAGGCAGACAGTTTAATTTCTGTAAGAAAAGTACCTCATCAATTCAATCCACATTGGATTTTTGAACCAAATGCGGA
>CALLVG010000154.1 GCA_938010715.1 uncultured Saprospiraceae bacterium | reverse complement strand
AAATTGGTTCAAAAAGATTGAGAAAAGGACGTAGTCCTGGCACCGTTAATTTTGTGATTTAGGAACGCTCAAAAAATAAGTTCCCGATTTCAAAAAATTAGTGAAGGAAAAGTGATTGATAACGAGGTTTTTCGAGCTAATTTTTTGAATTGAAGAGGGAAGTTATTTTTTGAGTAATACTTAGATAATTTTTTTTGTAAAATTCACTTTTTCTTAGAACCAATCAACCCTGCCCCTCGTGGGATAGGGAACTAAAAAGCCCGAATCAAAAGATGATTCGGGCTTTATATTTTTTTAGAAAAGAGAAAAAACTACGCTGCTCTCAACTGCTGTGTCACTCTCGAATGACTCAACTCTTTCTCCACATATTCTTTCGTAACTTTAAATTCTTTTACGTCTTTTTGAGAAGGTAATTCGAACATGGCATCCGTCATGATTGCTTCACAAATCGAACGTAAACCACGTGCACCTAATTTATATTCAAATGCTTTTTCAGCAATGAAATCTAAAGCAGCATCTTCGAAAGTTAATTTGATGCCTTCTATCTCAAAAAGCTTTTCATATTGTTTTACTAAAGAGTTTTTAGGCTCTGTCATAATCAATTTGAGTGCATTCAAATCAAGTGGCTCCAAGTAGGTCAAAACTGGAAGACGACCAACCAATTCAGGAATCAAACCGTAAGATTTTAAATCTTGATGGCTGATGTATTGGAGTAGATTTTCTTTATCAACATCAACTGTATTCTTCTGATCTTTAAAACCAATTACTTGCGTATTGATACGGCGACCGATGTGTTTTTCAATTCCAGCAAAAGCACCTCCACAGATGAAAAGAATGTTTTCTGTGTTTACTTTCAACATCTTTTGCTCAGGGTGTTTGCGACCTCCTTGTGGTGGAACGTTGACCTCCGTTCCTTCCAACATTTTCAACATCGCTTGCTGTACACCTTCGCCTGAAACATCTCTTGTGATAGATGGATTGTCAGATTTACGAGCGATTTTATCAATTTCATCAATATAAACAATTCCTCTTGCCGCTGCGCCAGTGTCATACTCACAAACCTGCAATAATCGGCTGAGCATACTTTCCACATCTTCACCAACATAACCTGCTTGCGTAAATACGGTAGCATCTACGATAGCAAAAGGCACATTCAACATTTTAGCAATCGTCTTTGCCATCAATGTTTTACCAGTACCCGTATTTCCAACAAAAAGAATATTTGATTTCTCAATTTCTACGTCGCTTGATTTTTGGTTCAACCTTTTGTAATGATTGTAAACTGCGACAGAAAGGAATTTTTTTGCTTCATCCTGACCAATGACATATTTGTCCAAATGGTCTTTTAATGCTTTTGGAGTAAGGTTTTTTGGAAATTTAAAAGTACTGCTTGCTTTTGCAGAATCCTTTTTAGATTTCTTGTTGCGCTTACCTTGGTACAACTCCTCGTCAACAATCGTAACCGCTTGCTCGACGCAAGTCTCACAAATATGGCCGTCAATTCCTGCTATCAAAAGCAAGGTTTCAGCTTTATCTCTACCACAAAACGAACAGCGGAAATTTTGTTTATTCTTTAGCATAAAAATTAGTTTTAAGTGCAAAAACACAAAAAAAAGAGGTTCAAATATACAAATGAATATTTGAACCTCACTTTTATAGTAAATTAACTATTGTAGCTTAGCTTGCTTTAGGTCCTCGATTCGGCATCAAAACCTCATCGATCATACCGTATTCTTTCGCTTCATCCGCTTCCATCCACTTATCTCTATCACTATCTGCTTCGATTCTTTCGTATGGTTGACCTGAGTGGTGTGATAATATATCATACAATTGCTTCTGCATACGTTTGATCAACTTATAGTTGATTTCCATGTCAGAAACTTGTCCTTGCATGCCACCCATTGGTTGGTGAATCATCACACGACTGTGCTGTAAGCAAGTACGTTTTCCAGCAGCACCGGCTGCTAACAAAACAGCTCCCATAGAAGCCGCAATACCCGTACAAATAGTCGCTACATCAGGAGAAATATATTGCATCGTATCATACATTCCCAAACCAGCAGTTACAGAACCACCTGGACTGTTGACGTACATTTGTACATCTCTTTTCGGGTCAACTGAGTCCATGAATAACAATTGTGCTTGAACCACATTTGCTACATAACTATCAATCGGTACTCCCAAAAAGATGATTCTATCCATCATCAAACGAGAGAATACATCAATGGCTTGGATATTCATTGAGCGCTCTTCGATAACCGCTGGCGTAAAACCAGTAATGTTAGGGAAAGCACCTGCTTTAGGAGTCGTTTTATCAATATAATCTTCCACGTGCATGGTAGCCATCCCGTGGTGTTTGTTAGCGTATTTTAAAAACTCTTTTTTGTCAAACATTGGTAATATTTTTTAGTGAGTTCGATATATTTTCTTAGTTGTTTCCTTAAAACGCATAAAACGTTTATTGGTTTTGACTATTTGAAAATCTCTTCTGTTGAAACTTCTTCCTCCTCCTCTTCATCTTCTTCCTCCTCCGCTTCTGCTACAGGAGGTGCAGGTGGTTGATAACGTGCATTCAGTTCATCAATTTTTGCTTTGAAAGTATCAAAGTCCATTTTCACTGGTTTCAAATCAAATTGCTCTTTCAAAGCATTTGATAAACCGTCCATCGCAACTTCGTTTGTTGATTCATCCACGAAATCCCTGTATTGCGGGTCTCCCAGCATCTTCTCAACCATACTATCATAAAAATCACCCCCCATCTGCTGACCTTGCATCATTCGATTAAGTCTCGCTTTCATGTTTGCTTTCAATGGAGCCATTTCGACTTTTACTTCATTGGCTTCCATTAACTTAGTAATGATGGTTCTTTTCTTGTAGTTTTTGATTTCTTCTTCCACCTGTTCGTCGGTTGGCTCAATACCACCTTCTTTTTGAGAAGCTTCGAAGGTCAACCATTTTTTGAAAAATTCAGAAGGAACAGATACATCGTTTTGCTCATTGATATAATCTATCGCATCTGTGAAGAACAAATTATTGATACCTTGCTCAAATCCTTTCTTCGCGTGCTCTTCTAACTTCGCTCTGGCACCTGCTTCATCTTCTACTCCTGATTCTGGGCCAAATACTTTTTCTAAATTCTCTTTATTTAATTCAGCTGGAAAAACACGAGTAACGGTCAAAACTTCCATTTCGAAATCGCCGTTTACTTCTTTGTCCAAATCGTCACCTTCCAATTTCAAAAGGTATTTCTTGGCCATTTCTTCCGTCATGTTGTCTTCTAATTTGAAAACATCAAACGTGAATTTATCGCCTGGCTTTTTACCACTAATCAAAATCTGAGCATCTTCAGAAAGCGAATCAAAGAATACATCGAATTCAGATTCAACACCACCTTCTTTAGCTTTGCCATTGTCTTGCTCGATTCCTTTTACTCTAACGACATCGCCTTCTTCGATTTTCTCATCAACCTCTTTTCGCTCTCCCAATTGTTTTTTGAAACGCTCGATATCGTCGTTGATCCATTTTTCAGGAACCTCTACATCACAAACCTCAAAAGACTTATCTTTTGAAATACCATCAATTTTCCATTCCGGAAGATATCCGATCTCGTAATTTAAAGTATATGAAGTTAGATTGACTGGATCGATATTGATTTTGTTGGCATCATCCGAAGGAATCGGATTACCAATCAAATGAAGTTTTTCATCCTTGAAATATTGATCCATCGTCTCGCTCACTTTCTTGAAAACCACATCTGCAAGCACAGATTCACCATAAGTCTTTTTCAAAAAAGAAAGAGGAGTTTTTCCTTTACGGAAACCTTTTAACTGAACTTTGCCTTTCAGTTTTTTTAATTCTGCGTTATATTTTGCCTCGTAGTCGGCTACGTCCAACACAAGCGTCACTTTTGCATGTTGTGCGCCAATGTCTTCTCTAGTAATCTTTGACATATTAATATTAGTATTAGAAATGAATTGAGCTGAATTAACAATAGAACTGAATGGAAGTTCAAATGCTCAATCTTTGGGAGGTGTAGTTATTTTCAAAAAAAGTGTGCGGGTGGAGGGACTCGAACCCCCAAGCCGTGAAGCACTAGATCCTAAGTCTAGCGTGTCTACCAATTTCACCACACCCGCAATTTGTTTTTTAGCATATTGTTCTACCATCGTAGAAAAGCGGCGCAAAGATAAAATCTTTTTGTTAATCAGCGATTTTAGGATTAAAAAAGTTCGTTAAAACGAATGAAATTTTGAGTGTATTTGGGTTTTCTGCTCTCTGGAGCTATTAAGTACTTTTTTTAGCGTGGAAACAGATAGGCTTATCCCCTATCCAAATTACGTTTTATTTTGAAAATTGCATCTCCCCGACCTTTACCAAAAGTAAATTTTTGAACTAATTCTCTTTGATTTAAGTTTGTGCTTGAAATGAGGCAACTAATCGCGATATCCTTTTCCCTGTTACTATTCGTAGGCGCTACGAGTCAAGGTTCAGCGTATTTGTTTTTCAAAATCAACCAACCTTCAATTGCCAAAACAACTTGTGTTCAAAAAACAGTTGAAAATAATACCTGCCAAGGGAAATGTTTTTTCACTTCTGTGATGAATAGCGTTTTTAGTCAAGAGTCAGATTCTAAATCTGCGCTACCGCTTCTTGAAGAACCTTCTCAATTGATTGCCATTGCTCAAAACTTGAGTAATCAATATATTCTTTCCAACCAAAAAAGAAATGCTTTAGATTTTGCAGAACAAAATCTAAATGATCAATCCTTTTACAAATCTGTTTTCCATCCGCCCGATCATGTGTAGTTTTTAAAATCTAATTTTAATAATTACATAAGGCTCGCTGTGAACCACTAAACCGTTCACCGTGAACCCAAAAAGTTTTAAGAATGGTAAAGCGAATTTTTTAGCTTGCTTTAGCTTGTAGTATTGCAGCTATTGGTTTGGCATGTGATGTTTGCTGATAATAATATTTACAACGAAGTCACCCGACTTCACTCAAAAATTTTAGACTTATGAAAAAATTATGGTTTTTAATGTTCAGTTTAGGAATGCTCGTTTTTGTGGCTTGTGACAAAGATGATGACCACGATCATGATGATATGGGGATGGATCTTGATTATGAGGCACACATTCACTCTCCAAATACTGATGATAAAAAAGTGGATGACATGATTCATTTACATGTAGAATTTCATGAGCACGATGGTGGAAAAGTTCATCATGTAAATGTAAAAATCTACGAAAAAGACAATCC
>CALLVG010000153.1 GCA_938010715.1 uncultured Saprospiraceae bacterium | reverse complement strand
TTATTTTAGAATAAAGACTATTAGAACAAATAAAATTGATCACCCATCTTTTGTGAATTCTTTTGTGTATCAAAAAACTACCTCACCACCGTAGCAATCCCATTCAGTTCAAAAGGCTTTCCACGTGGATCAACATATTTGACCGTAACGACATAAACTCCATTGGGCGCAGGCTGACCAGTATTATTTTTGAGGCCATTCCAGCCTTGTTCGGGGTCTTTGGTTTCAAAAATTTTCTCACCCCAGCGATTCCAGATATTCATTTGGAAATCGGTCATGCCAGTGAAAAAACCAACCCCTTTGTAGGTGTCGTTGTTAGAATCATTGTTTGGTGTAAAAGCGTTTGGTAAAAAATAAGTAACTTTTGGCTCTACATCTATCCTTGTAGAAACCGTATCTCGACAACCACTTTGGTGGATGGCGATGAGCGTAATGACATGCACTCCCGTATCTCTAAATGTAAATGTTGGACTCGGTTCTATTGTTCTAAAAGTGTTATTAAAATCCCAGGTATATCCAGCTGCATTTTGGGATAAATTGGTGAAATCTACTACTTTATTGAAAGTCGTTACTTCTTTTGGGTTATAATCAAAAGCAGCAGTAGGAGAGCCTTCCACATTGATCAAGTCAGTGAAAGTAGTATCTGTTTCGCAACCGATTGGAGAAGTAATATCTACCGATACGGTAAAGGTTCCCACATCTTCAAAAATATAGGTTGGGCTAATATCCGTACCTGTTCCTCCATCGCCGAAGTCCCAGTTGATATCGTAACTTTCGTCAATAGGAAAAGATAAATTATCAAAAAAGACCTCCAATGGTTGACAACCATCTGCTGCACTTGGAGATATCACAATCAAATCAGGTACAGGGAAATAGTCAATAACTTTGGAACTGATACCAACACAGCCATTTTTATCAGTTGCTTCTAAGATGACAGGTAGATTCCCAGGTATTTTATAGACGTGTGATGGATTTTTGTCTCTTGATATTTCCCCATCGCCAAAGAGCCATTTCCATTCAACTATTGGGCCTCCTGGAGAGGTCGTGTTATTGGTGAAATCAACTGGCCCAGCTACGCAGGTATCATAGGCGAAGTCAAAATCTGAATTTACGGCAGGGAAAACAGTAACTATTACAGTTGAAGTATCACCACAATCTTCTCCTGGGTTTAGGAATAAATTTCCACTATAAACTCCCGTATCGGGGAAACTAATCAGTGGGCTCCAAGCAACAAAAGTGTCTCTGTTTCCAGCGATATCAAATTCCCAACGATAATCATCAATAAATCTTTGTTGAAAACTGGTGTTTTGGATGGTAGTTTCCATTTCTCCACACAATCGAATAAGAAAAGTATCCAAGCCAATGACTTCATCGGCTTCCATGGAACCGACAACAGTAGGGTCACAATTCCCAACATTAAATTGAAAATCTCTCGAAATTCTACTAATGGGGATACCATTACGATATTCTGTGGCGCAAACACCTACAACAAACTGACCTTGCAACTCTGGAACTCCAGAAATAAAACCAGTATTTTGATTAATGGTAATAATTGGGTCTCCTCCCATAGGTTGGTTCATGGTGTAAGGTGCTAAAAAGTTGACCCCATTGTAGGGTGGTGGACAAGGTGGATCTGGTTGAGCACCATTACAAGAGTTGTATGCAGGGCCATTCAAAATATTACCACCTCCTTGAAGTGGCGTGCAAAATTCATAAACTATCTGATCTCCATCTGGGTCAGTAGCCGAGTGGTCAAAATCTATCGAACTTCCTGCACAGACAATCGTCGGAGGGAAAAGATTAAATTCAGGTGAATTGTTACATTCACGTTGAGCAAAAGGGGTGATTTCTACCGAAAAAGTAGCTCCTTGATCATCTGGTCTATTGAGATTATCAATCGTCTCGTTTCTACAACAACGCTGATAAACAATATGATAACTTTCATTTGCAATTGGTAAGGAAATGCCAATATCGCTTAATTTCCAAGTATAAATACCTTCCTCCACACATACGTTTGGTGGTATCAGACATGGATAATCGGGATTGGGTACACGGGAAATAGCTGGAGGGCCAATATAGAACTGATACAGTGGGCTCGTTTGATTGAGCGTATTACATGGAAGTGCGCCACCACATCTATAAATCGAAATAGGCGCTTGAGTATCAAAACCTGCGCAATTGTTACACAAACAATCCCGATACATTTTCATTGTAAATTCGTAGTCTCCATTTCCGAGACATTTATAAGTAATCACTCCACCGATGATGTGTCTCGCAAACATGGAGGTCGTGAAAAGTGTAGCAAAAAGTATTAACAGAGAGATTTTTTTCATCAGAAGTTTATGTTAGGAATGCTGATGTAGTTGTTCACAGTTATCAAATAAATTATTGTTTTATTCAACTATCTGTGAAATTAGAAATTTTTGGCTGCATTGGCAACTTGAAAATTGTTCTTTGGTTCAAATGTCGTAGTATATTGAACGTAAATTTCTTTTCGCCGTATATAAGACAAATGAAAAAACGTTTATATTAGTCGTATAATATTCTTTATCGAAATTACGTATTAATTCTGCCCTCGCATTAACAAGCTGTTTAGAATTAGATACGGTTTCAAATTGAATAAGTAGCGTGGCTTAAATAATCGTCATTTTTGACAGAGCAGATTTTTCGCTAATCGAGGCAAAAAATCATTGCATAGCCGAGCTACGGAATTATTTTTTAACAAAGAGTGGCGGAAAATATGTTTGTCACAAATGTGTCG